>NZ_JADGIA010000119.1 GCF_019683635.1 Thermogemmatispora sp.
GCCTCACAATAGCCCTCATCGCAGCGCTGCCCCCCGACCCTGGCCCTCCTGAGCCGTCTTTTCTCCGCCTTTTCTGCCAATCCTGGCTAATCAGCAAGTCCCAGCGACCAGCCTCGCTATCCGCGCAGAGCCTCCTGTTACAGAATCGGCCAAGGATCACCCAGGATCTGCCTATATCCTCTCCTTGTGGGGACGCTATACTCTCTTGCAGAAGGCCACGCTGCCCGTCCTGACTCACACAGGACAGCAGACCTGGCCGCCACCCTTCTCAGTGAAGAAAAAATAAGAATATAGAGATTGGATGAGAGGTGAATCGTGCAGTATGCTAGATTAGGCAAAACCGGGCTAGAGGTCTCTCGCATTTGCCTTGGCTGCATGAGCTTTGGTGATCCCACCCGCTGGGTGCATCCCTGGGTCCTCGACGAGGAACAGAGCCGCCAGATCATCAAGAAAGCCCTCGATCTGGGCATCAACTTCTTTGATACCGCTAATGTCTACTCACTGGGAGCCAGCGAAGAGATCCTGGGGCGTGCCCTGAAAGACTTCGTCAAGCGCGATGAGGTTGTCATTGCCACCAAGGTCTTCTTCCGCATGCGCGAAGGACCGAACGGGGCTGGTCTCTCGCGCAAAGCCATTCTCAGCGAGGTTGATCACAGCCTCCGGCGCCTCGGGACCGACTACATCGACCTCTATCAGATCCATCGCTGGGACTACCAGACCCCGATCGAGGAAACAATGGAGGCTCTCAACGATCTGGTCCGGGCCGGCAAAGTCCGCTACCTTGGCGCCTCCGCCATGTATGCCTGGCAATTCCAGAAAGCGCTCTTCGTCGCAGAGCGGCATGGCTGGACACGCTTTGTCTCCATGCAGAATCATCTCAACCTCATCTACCGCGAAGAAGAGCGCGAGATGCTGCCACTCTGCCGCGCCGAAGGCATCGGCGTCATCCCCTACAGCCCACTGGCAGCCGGCAGATTGGCACGTGAGGCCTCGCAGCAACCGACGCGGCGCGCCGAGACGGATCAGGTTGCCAGACAGAAATACGATGCCACTGCCACCGCCGATCAAGGGATCATCGACCGCGTCGGCGAGCTGGCCGGCAAATACGGCGTGGCCCGTGCACAGATTGCCCTGGCCTGGCTGCTCCAGAAGGAGCCAGTGACCGCGCCCATCGTCGGTGTCACCAGGATCAGCCAGCTGGAAGAAGCCGTCGGCGCCCTCGACGTCCACCTGAGTGCCGAAGACATCGCCTACCTCGAAGAGCCATATGTGCCCCACCCTGTCGTTGGCCCCGTGTAAGCTGCCAACGCGACCGTGACCTTGACCCGCCCGGTCAACAAGGAGGCTGCCGCACCGTTTACCTAACCGGTGGGGGCCTCCTCCCACAGCTCGGCCAGCCAGCGCCGCGCACGTCGCAGCCAACCCGGCCAGGCGCTGGCCCAGGCCAGGCGCTCCAGCAGATCCTCGATCTGCTTCTGGCTCTCACCCTCATCCAGCCTTCCCTCCTCCACAAAGAAGAGATCCTCCAGCGGGCCGTTGATCGTCAGAATGGGCACCGTCAGCGTCAGGGCCTCCGCCAGACAGGCCGCTTCCTGACCCTGGGGAGGCGCAATCGCCCCATAGCCCCGCAAAAAGGCCCGCGCTCGCTCTGGCTCCAGCCCCCGCGCCACCAGCGGACGCGTCTGACCCGTCGTCGGCTGCCAGTCCAACGCACTGAACGCAAAAAGCGCTGCCGCCACCTCCAGAACGCGCTTCTCCCAGCGCGAGGCATAGAAGCCCGAGACAGAACAGACCCCCTCGGCATTGAAACGCAGATGCTGCGCCTGATAATCCCCATGAATGTGCAGCTCGGGCAATCCACGGGCCGCCCCCAGCGTCATCATGGCCGCTGGCAGCACCGCCTCCCACTGCTCGACCCAGGTCTGCAGAGCACTGGCAATCGCTCCCACCTCGCAGCGCTCGGCACGCTCGCGCGCCAGATTGAGCCAACCCTGGACCAGCCCGCCAGCCTGCAACTCTGAGGGCCAGCGGTGCTGCGGCCCAGGAAAACGAAAAGAAGCCTCATGCAGCTGGGCCAGCATCTTTCCTGCGGCCTCAACCCAGCGCAACCCGCGAGTCCCGGCGCTCGTGAAATCCTCCCCGCCTAGCCACTGCTGCAGCTCGAAGCACTCCTCCCCCAGCGGCAGGCAGTAGGACCCCGACGGAGTCTGGCGCAGAGCCGGCACCGGCAAGCCAGCCAGGCGCAAGAAACGCTGAAAACGATAGCAATGCTCAAGATCCTCGCCAGCTGGCCCCTCCGGGCGCGGGCGCAGCAGATAGCGCTCGCCCTCAACCTCCAGCAGCAAGCCCAACGGTTCAGGGCTATAGGGGGACGTCAACGGCCCCAGGGGCTGCCAGGACGAAGGAAGGCCGAACCCCTCCATGATCCTTTGCAGATCAGGCTCGGTGATCTCCGGCCATCCCTCACCCTCACCCCCCACAGAGTCAGAGGAGAAAAACCCCTCCATCAGCACGCCTCACAGTCCAGCAAGCAGAGGCAAAGCCCCATTACACTTCTGCAGGCAGATCGGGGCGTACGCCCCATTCATTCCAGGAACCATCATAATTCGTCAGATGGGGATAGCCCAACAGGGCCAGGCTGAAGAGGACAACCGTCGCCGCCACTCCACCATTACAGTAGGCGATCACTCGCTCCTCCGGGCGCAGCCCGGCACGCGCAAAGACCGCTGCCAGCTCCTCATTGCTGCGAAACTGGCCCGTCTGTGGATCAACCAGCTCCTCGCGCGGGATATTGATGGCTCCCGGAATATGACCCGGACGGCCAGGACGGCGTACCACCTGCCCGCTATACTGTCCTACATCGCGCGCATCGATCACCTGTATACCCGCCTGTCCCAGCGCGGCCAGTACCTCCTCAGCCGTGGCTCGCAGCTCTGGCTGCACGCGCGGGGTAAAGACCGCTGGCGGATACTGTGGCACCTCTGTCGTCACCGGTCGTCCTTCGCGCAACCAGCGGGGGAAGCCCCCGTTCAAGACGCGTACCTCGCGATGGCCATAGTAGGTCAGCGCCCACCACAGGCGGGTCGCAAACTGTGAGGCTGGATGCGCATCATAGGCCACTACCAGATGCTCATCGCCAATACCCAGGCGTCCCAGGACCTCGGCAAAGCGTTCCGGCGGTGCTACCTGCGCCTTCACCTCGCTGTCGGGATCAACAATATCGCTCGTCCAGTCAAGATAGACCGCGCCAGGAATGTGGCCCTGCTCATACTCAGCACGCGCACCCTCATACAGCGCCTCCTGCTCACCTGCTCCGCGCTCCACCGTCCGCACATACCCACGCATATCCACAATGCGCAGCTGCGGATCGTGCAGGTGCTCCTCCAACCAGGCCGGCTCAACCAGCAAGCGGTCACGCTGCCCACTCGTCATTGTCGCAAAGCCTCCTTTCTCCCATCACCAGGAGAACAGCCGCGCCGCCTCCGGGTTCTCCGTGCTCACAAAGTGCGCCGGTGTTCCCAGCACCTCGAAGCGCCTCACCCCAGTGATACGCATGGATGGCGAAGGCGTCTGTGTCGTCAGATAGCGCTGAACCGTCAACCCGAGAGGCCGCGCCAGTACCAGGGCCGCCGTTGTCGCCAGCACCACATTATTGAAAGTATTGAACGGGCGCCGCATGCGCGCCACCGTCATCGCCGACAAGCCGCTCAGCAAGCCCGCCACGGCAAGATTCGTGCCGCAGCGCTCGTGGATCGCCAGCTCTGGCTGCGTCGTACGCAGCAAGTGTAGCGCCTCTTCAGCTGCGGGCAGCACTTCCTCTGTTGGCACATTGCCAAAAACCGCAAAGCCCAGCGCCGAAGAAACCCCTGAGAAACGCACCTCCGGGAACTTGCGGCTCAGCAGCACAATGGTTGCATGCTCCAGTGCATGGTTTTGGCGCACAGCACTGCCCAGCAGCAGCTGCTGCAGTGCCGCATTGAGTGGATTCAACGAAGCCATTGCTCGTTACCCTTTCCGGGCAAGGAACAGGTCAGCCTGAACGGTGACTGAATCAGCCAACCAGTCAGACGGCCTTGTCAGCCTTGCCTGCCAGGAACAACATCTACTCTCTTCCTTACTTATAAACTATATGAAAGATCAAACGTTCGTCGCCGAACTGGACCACATCGCCATCGCGCAGTACCGTCTGCTGAATGCGCTCGCCGTTCACCAGGGTGCCATTGGCGCTCTGCAGATCCTCCAGGTACCAGAGGCCATTATCGAACCATAGTCGGGCGTGGCGACGCGAGACTGTGCGACCGGCAATAATAAAATCATTGCCATTTGTGCGCCCAATTGTCGTCACATCCTGATGGAAGCGGAAAGAGCGACCAGCGAGCGGCCCACTCTGCAGCGTCAAACTGGCCAGCACCACCCGTCCCTGAGCATCAACATAGCGATCCTTTACCGCCTTGCGATCGGCCAGCTCATAGCCGCAGGTCGTACAGAATAGGCGCGTACTTGGGTTAGGGGTACCGCAGCGGAAGCATGACAGCGTTACCGTCGGGAAAGGAGTGCCCGAGAGGGGACGGGGAGGGAACGCTTCCCCCGGGCCCTGACCAGTAGTAGACCCACTGCTAACGCCCGGGGCCACGGGCAGACCATAGGAAGGAGCGGACTGCGGTCTGTCCCCAGGAGAAGCTGGCCACGCTCCTGGCTGAGCGGATAGCAGCGTGGCCGCTGACCCACCGCCTTCGGAGAGAGAAGGGGGCATTGTCGACAACCGCCATACGCGCGGCATGGGCAGGCGAGCCGCATTCAACGCCACTGCCAGGGCCTCCCCCATCTCCTCAATTGACTGGTAGCGGTCGGCAGGCGCCTTGGCGGTCATTTTCACAACGACCTGCTCGATCACCGCTGGCACCCCCGCCTGACGCAGCGGCTCAACTGGCAGCGGCTCCTGCAGGTGCTTCAGCGTCACACTGACCGGATTCTCCGCCGTAAAAGGCACCCGTCCTGTCAGGCATTCGAAAAAGACGATCCCCAGGGAGTAGATATCGCTGCGCTGATCAACAGCCTGGCCTGTACTCTGCTCTGGCGACATATACTGTGGCGTCCCGATGCCCACCCCGGCGCGTGTCAGGTGCGTCGTCCCCTCCAGGATCTTGGCGATCCCAAAATCAGAGAGCAAAAGATGCCCATCGCGGCGCAAGAGCATATTGCTGGGCTTCACATCGCGGTGCACAATATTATGGCTATGGGCACAGCGCAGTCCCTCCGCTGCCTGTAGCAGAAAGTCGACAGCCTCCACCAGCGAGAGCGAGCGGCTCTTCAAACGATCCCGTAAGGTTCCGCCGTCGACATACTCCATGACAATGTAGGTAATCTTATCCTGCTCGCCAAAGTCGTGGATCTGCACAATATGGGGATTCACCAGCTTAGCGACCGAACGTGCCTCCTGCTCAAAGCGCTTGACAAAGACCGGATCATGGGCATAGCGTGCCGGAAGCACCTTGACTGCCACATAGCGATCGAGCGAGGGTTGATAGGCTTTAAAGACCGCAGCCATCCCGCCCGCCCCAAGCGGCTCTACGATACGGAATTGGCCCAGGGACCGCCCAACGAGGGTCTGGAGATCATCGGCGTGCCCCTTCTGCCGAGCATAGGGATTCTCTGGTGGTTGCATAGCCGGCTCATTTCCTCGATTCCTGCCATCGGTCGAACGACTCCAGAGCGCTCCTTTCCCCTCCCCAGCCAGCCAGGCTTGCCCGCTCCTGCCTCGCTCACCCTGACAGAACGCTCGTGCAAGCGCGGTCCCGTTCCCTACCCCTGGCAAGGAGGGCGGGCCAGGCGCGGACAGCACAGCCTTGATTATCTCCTAACAGGCCGTCCCTGTCAATCGAAGCAAACGCCCTGTCTACGATCCTGAGCTATCTGCAGCCTTCCTCTGTCTGCGATCGTCGACCCGCCATCTACCTCGCCCGTCACAGCAGATCGCCTGTCGGCTAGCCTTCCAACAACAGCCGCTCTGGATCTTCCAGCAGCTCCTTAACACGGACCAGGAACTGCACCGCCTCGCGGCCATCGACCACACGATGGTCATAGGAGAGCGCCACATACATCATGGGGCGCACCACCACCTGTCCGTCCACCACGACAGGACGCTCCTGGACCTTGTGCATCCCCAGGATGCCTACCTGGGGACCGTTGAGAATCGGCGTCGAAAGCAGCGAGCCGAAGACCCCACCATTGGTAATAGTGAAGGTCCCTCCCTGCAAGTCCGTCAGCGTTAGCTCATTATTGCGCGCCCGCCGCGCCAGCTCCGCGATCTCCCGCTCGATCTCCACAAAGCTCTTGCGATCGGCGTCGCGCACCACAGGTACGACCAGCCCTTCATCCGTACTGACAGCGATGCCAATGTCGTAGTAGTACTTGACCAGCAGCTCGCGCCCCTGTAGCTCCGCATTGAGATAAGGGAAAGCCTTGAGTGCCCCCACCACTGCCTTCGTGAAGAAGGACATAAAGCCCAGCGAGATGCCATAGCGCTGCTTGAACTCCTCACGGTGGCGTGCCCGCACCGCCAGAATAGCGCTCATGTCGACCTCATTAAAGGTGGTCAACATCGCTGCCGTGTGCTGGGCCTCGACCAGACGCTGGGCAATGGTCAGGCGCCGACGCGAGAGCCGGATGCGCTCCTCTCGCCGCGGCTCCGAAACCAGCAGTGGTGGCGGCTCCAGGGCCGTTCCCGCCGCGGCAGTGCGCTCTCCTGCTGCGGGTACCGACGGTATCGCCGTAGCCGTCGCCCCATCCCCTCGACTCGGGGCTGTGGCCGACGGAGCAGTAGCCGCCGACGGCCCTGGCCGCGGTTGCACCTGAGACTGGCCCTGGCCTTGCTGAAGCGCCTGCTGCTGCTCCAGATACTGCAGAACGTCGTCCTTAGTCACTCGTCCGTGGGGGCTGCTGCTCTTGACCTGCGAGAGATCAATGTTGTACTCAGCGGCAATGCGACGCGCCAGTGGCGAGGGAGGCCGCTGCCCATCGGCAAGGCGCGAACCCGACGCTGCGCTCCCCTGCTGGACTTCTGCCTGCTCCTGCCGGGCCTGAGCCGGCGCCTCACGTGAGGTCGCTGCCTCGCCCAACGTGGACGCTGCGCTTGCCCCCTCTCCCTCGGCTGTCTCAGTGAGACGAGCCAGAACCTCCCCAACGGCCACATCCTCTCCCTCGCGCTTCAGAATCTCTGCCAGCACGCCGTCATGCTCCGCGGTTACCTCAACGCTCACCTTGTCGGTCTCCAGCTCCGCCAGCACTTCGCCCTGACGGACCTGCTCCCCCTCGCGCTTGTACCAGCGCGCCACCGTGGCCTCGACCACCGATTCGCCCAGGGTCGGAACACGAATATCTATCGCCATGTTCTCATTCTGCCTTTCCTGCTGCAGTGCTGACTGTTGCTTCTGATGAGTGCAGAACCTTTCTCAGAGGCCGAAGAAAGCCAAAAGCCAAAGGCGAGCCAGCGCGCTCGGATAGGGCCAGCGCGCTGGCTTCTCCTGGCCTATTATAGCATCACCATGCATGGCCTGCCCGTTCAACCTGGCCGCCACCATCTGACGCCCCGGGCCCTGCCTGACCTGGCTTGCTCCATCGCTGTCGGGGCCAACTCAGCGCCGACGCTTGCCCGCCGGCGTCTCAGCGGCGCGCTTTTCCACCAGCAGGCCGCCCTCACCGAGCAAAGCCCCCTTGATCAGAGCGCGCTGTTCAGCCTCGTAGCGGTCCATAAAGCCGGTCGCCGGGCTGGCGCTCTCGGGGCGTGCCAACACGCGCAGCACGGCCTGGGATGTGGGAAGCGAGGCGAGCAATCTCTGCAGGCGAGGTGCCATGTAACTCCAGGCCCCCATATTGAGCGGCTCCTCCTGGACCCAGACCAGTTCTTGCAAGGAGGGGTAGCTGCTCAACACCTGCAGGAGCTCCTCCTCGGGTAGCGGATAGAGCTGTTCCACGCGCACCACCGCCACCTCGCTTGCTTGAGACCGCTGCTCACTCGCCAGGAGATCGATGGCCATCTTTCCACTGCACAGTAACACCCGGCGGATGGTCTGCGCCCGTTGCTGGGCCTCAGCGTCGTCGAGCACCGGCTGGAAGCGCCCGCTCGTTAGCTCCTCCAGTCTTGCCGCCGCCAACGGATGGCGCAGCAGGCTCTTGGGGGTCAGCACCACGAGCGGCAATGGATGACGCTGGAGACTGTGCGCCTGCTGGCGCAGCAGATGGTAGTATTGAGCCGCCGTTGAGCAGTTGGTCACCCGCCAGTTATAGCCTGCCGATAGCTGCAGGAAGCGCTCCAGGCGTGCGCTCGAATGGTCTGGTCCCTGGCCCTCGTAGCCGTGCGGCAGCAGCAGCACCACCGACGAGTTCTGGCGCCACTTGGCCCGTCCCGAAGCAATGAACTGGTCGATAATGACCTGGGCCACATTGGCGAAGTCACCATACTGGGCCTCCCACAGCACCAGTGCCTCCGGCGCCTGCACGCTATAGCCATACTCGAAGCCCAGCACTGCCGTCTCAGTGAGTGGGCTATTGTAGATGGCGAAACTGGCCTGTGCCTGTGAGAGATGCTGCAGCGGCACATAGCGCTCACCCGTACGGCTATCGTGCAGCACTGCATGGCGCTGACTGAAGGTACCGCGCTCGGAATCCTGCCCACTGAGGCGGATGGGGATTCCATCGGCCAGGATTGAGGCGAAGGCCAGGGCCTCGGCATGGCCCCAATCGATGCTACCCTGCTCCAGCGCATCGGCGCGGCGCTGCAGCACACGCGCCAGGCGCTGATGCACTGTGAAGCCCTGGGGCCAGCGCAGCAGCTCACGATTAAACTGGCGCAGCTGCTCCGCTGAGACAGGCGGGGCCGGCTCTAGCTCCACGGCCAGACCGTTCTGCCCATTACCTCCCAGCTGCTCGAAGCGCTGCGGGTCCTCATCCACCTCCTGCTTCGCCCGGCGCAGCGTCACAAAGGCCTCCTCCACCATCTGCTCGCACTCCTGGGGCGTTACCACTCCCTGCTCCTGCAGGTGTCGGGCGTACAGCTCGCGCACTGTCGGATGGGCACGGATCAGCTCATAGAGCTGCGGCTGGGTAAAGGCCGGCTCATCGCCCTCGTTATGTCCCCAACGTCGATAGCCCACCAGCTCAATCAGAATATCCTTGTGAAACTCATCGCGATAGGCGTGGGCCAGGCGGATGGCGGTCAAGGCCGCCTCGGGGTCATCGGCATTGACATGAATAATGGGGATGCTAAAGCCCTTGGCCAGATCGCTGGCGAAGAGCGTCGACCGGCTCTCCTGGGGTTCCGTCGTAAAGCCTAGCTGATTATTGAGAATGATATGGATAGTTCCCCCGACCGAGTAGCCCTGCAGATGCCACAAATTCAGAGTCTCGGCGACCACCCCCTCGCCCGGGAAAGCGGCATCACCGTGGATCAGGATCGGCAGGGTCTCATCCAGCTCCTGACGTGGCGCCCCGGCTCGATCACGACGCTCCTGAGCCGCACGCGTCATGCCCTCCACCACTGGATTCACAAACTCCAGATGGCTGGGATTGGGGGCCAGGATGATCTTGAGGGCCAGCGAGCGCTCACCGCCCAACAGATGCTCTGCGCCAAGGTGATATTTCACATCGCCGCTCCAGCCGAAGCCGAAGGTGTCGGTCAGCGGCACCCCTTCCTCATGGCGCGTGTGGGCGAACTCCGCCAGAATGGCCTGATAGGGCTTCCCCAGGACATGAGCGAGCACGTTCAGACGCCCGCGGTGGGCCATGCCGATGATGACCTGCCGTGTCTCCGACTCCAGCGCGCAGCGGATCAGCTCGTCCAGCATCGGCACCAGGACATCACAGCCCTCGATCGAGAAGCGCTTCTGGCCTGGATAGGTCTGGTGCAGGAAGCGCTCGAAGACCTCAACCTGGGTCAGGCGCTGCAGCAACTGGCGACTGGCCTGGGGACTGAGGCGGCGCTGGAAGAGTTGCAGCCCCACGGCATCGCGCAGCCAGAGACGCTCATGAGGACTTTTGACCTGGTCGAACTCGTAGCTGATGGTCCCTGAATACATGGCACGCAGGCGCTGGATAGCCTCCAGGGCATTGCGCGCTCCCTCGGCGGCATGCCCGCCAACCACACTGGCTGGCAACTGGGCCAGATCCTCTGCGGTGAGGCCGTGGCTTTCGGGCAATAAAGCCGGGTCGCCCTGTGGTGGTCGCCCAAGGGGATCAAGCTGGGCCGCCAGGTGACCACGCTCGCGGATGGCATGGGCCAAAGCCACCGCCGCCACTACTTTCTCTACAGCAAACGGCGCCCCCTCTGCCTTCCCCGAAGCCAGGGCCTCCCCTTCCGCTATCACCACCGGCTTCCAGTGAGCAAAGATGGCGCGCGTGTTCTCATCTACTGCCGAGGGATCAGTTCGATAACGTTCATACAGATCGAGCACATAGCCTGCATTTGGACCATAAAATGTCTGTAAATTATCCATTGGTTTCCTTTATGCGGCTTGACACAGAGTGATGAATATGGCATACTCAACGCGGTAGCCTCTATCCACCGAGAGCGAACACAAGCACAGTCCAGACAGATGCGAAGAGGGAGCCAGTAGGCCGCATCCCTGGTGACAGAGAGTCCGGGCAAGGTGAGAGCCGGATACTAAGGAGCGGGCCGAAGATCACTCCTGAGCAGCTAGCAGAACGCGCAAGCGAGTAGAGCTAGCCGGCGCCTCTCCGTTACCAGAGAGGGCCGCCTGCCTCAACCTCTCGATGATCCCGCCTCCGTGCCGAAGCGCGGCAACGGTCTTCAGTCGAGTCGGGCGTTGCACCTGAGCTGATGGACGCAAGAGACAAGCAGAACAAGCTCATGCGTGCCACGCTGGCCCGATCAGGCTGAGGGCGGGGGACCGACAAATAGTATATCACATCGAGGGAGACGGCGGCATGGAGCGAGTCGCGACGAGTACCAGATGGGCCAGGCCGGCTCGATGAGCAACCCCGCGCCCGAGCGTGAGCACGGGTGAGGGCAGAGCCGGAGCTGTCTCTCCCTCGCTGGGAGTGGCCTGAGAGGGGTGCCCAGTCGTGACTAATGCGGGTGGTACCACGGGAAGTCCTCTCGTCCTGCGCGGATGAGAGGTTTTTTTTCATACGGAGATCGGAGCTTGCAGGATGAAGACGAAGCTGATCTACCTGGAGAATAGCTATACCTTTGAATGCAGCGCCAAAGTCGTTGCCGCGGAGGGCGATGAGCTGGCCCTCGATGCCACCGTCTTCTATCCCGGCGGCGGAGGCCAGATGGCTGACCGCGGTACGCTCTCCTGGGATCACGGGCGCCAGCAGGCCAGTGTCATTGCCCTGCGCAAGCAGGGAGAGGTGGTCTGGCACCTGCTCGATAGTCCTCCCCCTCCCGTGGGCACTGAAGTAACGGCGCGCATCGATTGGGATTTCCGCTATCGCATGATGCGCACGCATACGGCTCTACATCTGCTCTGCGGCGTGATCTGGCAGGAGTTCCGCGTCCCGGTGACTGGAGGCCAGATGTACCCCGACCGGGCACGCATGGACTTCGCGATGGAGGGCCTGACCAGAGAGCGCCTGGCCTTTATTGAGCAGCGCGTCAATGAGGCCATCGAGGCCGACCTGCCTATCCGGGTCTATAACCTGCCGCGCGAGAAAGCCTTTGCCATCCCCGACCTGATCCGTACACGCACCAATCTCTTGCCCCCAGACCTGGAGGAGGTGCGGATCGTGGAGATCGTTGGCCTCGATCTCCAGGCCGACGGCGGGACCCATGTCCGCCATACCAGGGAGGTCGGTGGCATTCGCATTGTCCGGGCTGAGAACAAGGGGCGGCTCAATAAGCGCCTGGAAATCCAGCTGGTTGATGAGCCGCCAGGCTCCAATTCCAATGCCGCTCGGCCATGAGACTGTGGGGCGGGCGGCTCCTGATCCGCCTCCCCCTCTCGCTCTGCTCCCAGGAGCAGCTTCGCCAGCCTGAGCGGGTCATTGTCCGCGTGAGGGAACGCTGCCACCGCACGGGCTGTCGCCTTATAGGAGCGCAGTGAGCCAGCGCAGTGACTTTGCGTTCGGCCATCAGAGCAGCGGAGCGGGTGGAGCACATCCATCAGGGCCATGTAGAAACAAGGAAGCAGCAACAAAGCCAGACTTGGCTGAGCCAAGTCCAGCCGATGCCAGATCAGGCAAGGCAATCTGTCAGTGAGCGAGGAGGAAGCTGACGTGTCAGGTGAAGCAAGCGTCTTTCGGCCAGTGATCGCGGCTGACCGTGTTGACTATCCAGCGCTGGAGCACGAGATTCAGCGCTGGTGGGATGAGAACGGCGTGCTTCAGCGCTACGTGCACCGCAACGATCAGAGCGATAAGCAATACTCTTTTCTCGATGGCCCGATGACTGCCAACAACCCGATGGGCGTCCATCATGCCTGGGGCCGCACCTATAAGGATCTCTTCCAGCGTTTCAAAACCATGCAGGGCTACCGGCAGCGCTACCAGAACGGTTTTGACTGCCAGGGCCTGTGGGTTGAGGTCAATGTCGAGCAGGAGCTGGGCCTCAAGAACAAGCGAGAGATCGAGGAGTTCGGCATCGCGCGCTTTGTCGAGCTGTGCAAGGAGCGCGTCTTTCGCTTCGCCCGCCGGATCACCGAGCAGTCGATCCGGCTGGGCTATTGGATGGACTGGGGCAACGACTACTACACGCTCTCCGACGAGAATAACTATACGATCTGGCACTTCTTGAAGCGCTGCTACGAGCGGGGCCTGATCTACAAGGGGCACGATGTCATGACCTGGTGCCCTCGCTGCGGTACCGGCATCTCCAATATGGAGACGCTCTCGGAGGACTGGCATGAGGTCAGCCATCTGAGCCTGTATGTGCTCTTCCCGCTGATCGAGCGCCCGGGGGAGTTCCTGCTGGTCTGGACAACCACCCCCTGGACGCTGGCCGCCAACGTGGCCGCCGCGGTCCATCCCGAATTGACCTACGTCAAGGTCGAGCAGGATGGTCAGATCTTCTATCTGGCGGAGGAGCGCCTGAATCTGCTGCGGGAGCTGCGCGGACGCGATAAGGGTGAGTATCGTGTTCTGGAGCGCCTCAAGGGCGAGCAGCTAGTGGGCTGGAGCTACCGCGGTCCTTTCGATGAGCTGCCCGCCGCTCAGGGCGTGAGCCATCGCGTCATCCCCTGGAAGGAAGTCAGCGCCAGCGAGGGAACGGGCATTGTCCATATCGCCCCGGGCTGCGGTCGCGAGGACTTCGCCCTCTCGAAGGAGTTCGACCTGGCGGTTCTGGCCCCAGTCGATGAATTCGGGATCTATGTCGAGGGCTACGGCTGGCTCACTGGCCAGTCGGTCTCAGCAGTGGCTCGGCCCGTCGCCGAGAATCTGGCCCAGAAAGGCCTCCTCTATCGCTCTCAGAACTATCGTCACCGCTATCCAGTCTGCTGGCGCTGCAAGACCGAGTTGATCTTCCGCCTGGTAGACGAGTGGTATATCTCGATGGAGCAGCTGCGCTACGAGATCATGGAGGTCGCTCGCCAGGTCACCTGGATTCCGGCTTTTGGTCTGGAGCGTGAGCTGGACTGGCTGCGCAATATGGACGACTGGATGATCTCGAAGAAGCGCTATTGGGGGCTGGCGCTGCCGATCTATGAGTGCCAGCAGTGTGGCACCTTCGAGGTCATCGGTAGCAAGGAGGAGCTGCGCGAGCGCGCTGTCGAGGGCTGGGAGGAGTTCGAAGGCCATTCTCCGCATCGTCCCTGGATCGATGCCGTCAAGATCCGTTGTCGGCAATGTGGTGCCCTGGTCTCGCGCATCAAGGATGTGGGCAATCCCTGGCTGGATGCCGGCATCGTGCCTTTCTCAACGCTGGACTACCGCCACAATCGCGACTACTGGCGCCAGTGGTTCCCGGCGGACTTCGTGACGGAGTCCTTCCCGGGCCAGTTCAAGAACTGGTTCTACGCTCTGCTGGTGATGAGCACGGTCCTGGAGGGTACGACGCCCTTTAAAACTCTGCTCGGTTACGCGACTGTCCTCGATGAGGACGGCGAGATTATGCATAAGTCGAAGGGCAATGCGATCGACTTCGACGATGCCGCCGAGCGCGTGGGCGCCGATACGATGCGCTGGCTCTATACCAGCCAGGACCCCGAGCAGAATCTGCGCTTCCCGCGTATCCCCAGTCGGGAGGACGTCGAGCGGGCCGTCCGCGAGGGCGTTCCAGTGCGCCTGAGCGAGAAGTGGATGCTGGTGCGTCGCGCTCTCGATAAGGTCTGGAACATCTACTGGTTCTTTGTGACCTATGCCAATATCGACGGCTTTGATCCGACGCGCTATCAGCTGGCCGTGGAGCGGCGCAGCGATCTGGATCGCTGGATTCTCTCGGAGCTGCAGCAGACGATCCTGGAGGTGACCGCCAGCCTGGAACGCTACGATAGCGCCCATGCTACCGAGTCTCTCCAAAACTTTATTGAGCATCTGTCGAACTGGTATCTGCGTCGCAGCCGTGAGCGCATCTGGAAGTCCGAGCTCGATGACGATAAACTCGGCGCCTATCTGACGCTCTACGAATGCCTGACAACACTGGTGACGCTGTTGGCTCCTTTTGTGCCGTTCTTCTCAGAGAGCCTCTATCAGAACCTGGTGCGCAGCGTTCAACAGGAGGCCCCCCTCAGCGTGCATCTGTGCGATTGGCCCCAGGCCCGCCAGGAGCTGATCGATGAGGCCCTGGTACAGGATACGCACCTGGTGATGCGCGTGGTTGGCCTGGGTCGCGCCGCCCGCGAGAAGGCGCAGATTCGCGTGCGCCAGCCGCTCAATACGCTCTATGTGCGCCTTCCATCGCAAGCCGATCAGGAGGCAGTGCTGCGTCTGAAGGATCAGGTGCTGGAGGAGCTGAATATCAAGCGCCTGGAGTTGCTCAGCGACGATAGCGAGATGCTGGCCTATACCCTGCGTGCCCAGGCGCGGGTCCTGGGACCGAAGTATGGGCCTCTGGTGCAGAAGATTCTGGCGATGCTGAAGGGTCTGGACGCCCACGCTGCCAGTGAAGCCGCTCGCCAGCTGCGCGAGCAGGGCGTCTTGAAGCTGACGATCGAGGGCCGCGAGATTACCTTGACGCCGGACGAGGTGGAGGTAATCGCCACCGCCCGCCCCGGCTATGTCACCGCTGAAGAGCGCGGCGCGGTGGTGGTCCTGGAGACGACGATCACGCCCGAACTGCGCGAGGAAGGGCTGATCCGCGATCTGACGCACTATATCCAGGACATGCGCAAGCGGGCCAATCTGAAGATCGAAGACCATATCCAGCTGACCCTCTGCGCGGATGAGGAGCTGGCGGCAATGGTGCAGCGCCACGCTGCCGAGCTGCAGGAGGAGACGCTCGCCGATAGCTTGCGCGTTGAGACGACGCCAATCGCTGAGCCGCTGCCCGGCGAACTCTATCGAGAGACGCTCTCCCCTACCTCGCCGCGCAAGCTGGAGGGCTACACGGTCCAGGTGATCATCGCAGCCTCGCCATCCTCCGCGGCCATACACTAGCTCGGCTGCTCTTCCTGAACAGCTGGCTGCTTGCTGACCTGGATCGCTGAGCCTCTGAGCCTGCCACGCAGAATCGCTCACAGCGCGAGTCGGTATAGCCTGATCGGTTCAGCTCAGTACCAGACCGCTTCCTCAACCGTTCCTAAGCAACGGTGAGCTAAGCTCAACTGTAAAATATTGATAGATATGGTCTGGGAACACTGCAATGGGTACGCTGCGATCTGCGTGGAAAGAGGCGGCTTGGGTCTTTGGACTCAGCCGCCTCTTGCTTCTCTTGATCACCT
>NZ_JADGIA010000120.1 GCF_019683635.1 Thermogemmatispora sp.
CGGGGTGCCGTCGACCTCTTCGACGCGGCGGTAGCGGGAGTAGATGGCCATGCCGGGGCCGATGCTGGCCTGGGCCAGGTCGACGGGGGCGATGCCTCCCTCCTGCAGGTGGCGGACGGCCTGGGGCAGCTCCTGGCGCAGCTCGCGGATAAATTGCTGGCGCGAGGCGACAGGCGCGTTCTCCGGGCGTGGACGGCAGACGAGGACGATCGAGGAGTCCAGGGCGTTGGTCCCCATTGCGACGCTACGGTTGGACATCTCGGTGCGGATAGGCCAGGTGCCGGTGATGGTGAAGCCGGAGCTGATCAGGCTCTCCAGCATGGTCTCCCAGCCGGTGGAGGCCACCAGGGCAGTGCCGTTCTGGCCGTTGGCGGCTTTGTTGCCGTTGCGGTGCTGGGCCGCTGGTTGGAGTGCCTCAGTGGCCTCAGTCTCGTTCTCTGCTGGTGTTTCAGCAGCTTCCTCTAGCTCCTCGTCAAGTGCCTCGTCCTCGGCCCGTTCGACCTCGGCCTGCTTGAAGGCATAGTAGACGGTGAGGGGATAGTCGGGATGCTGGGCGGCGCGCAGGTTCGCGAAGACGCGGCGCAGGCCCTCCTCGAAGAAGCGGCGCGCCGCCTCTTTGTCGCCCTCGTGGCGGTAGGACGAGGCGATCAGCTCGCTGCTCTTGGGGGTGAGCAGGGTGGCGAAGAGGTCGGGATAGATGGGGGCCAGGCTGCGGCGCAGCCAGACGTAGAAGAAGTCCGAGAGGTCGGCGTAGCCAACGTTGTCGTAGTAGGGGGGGTCGGTCGAGATCAGGGGCCGGTTGACGCCGTTGACGCTGCTGCTGGCTTCGCACTGCCTGGCCTGGCCGGCGGCGCTGCAAGGGACGGCCTCGATGGCCTCAGCGACCCAGTGGATGGCTCCCATGAAGCTACCCGTCGCCTCGCTGAAGGGGTTGGCCTCGGCGAAGTCCCAGATCATCGGCAGGGCCTGACGGGCGAAGGTATTTCTGATATTTTCCCTGGTAACATCCCACGCACACAGCGCCGACCAACGATCGGCGCAGCGATCGATGGCCAGGGCCAGGTAAGTGGCCAGGGCGTCGGCATAGGCGACCGGGCCGCTGCCACCCTCGCGCAACTGGCGCTCGTCGTTGGCTCCGGCTGGGTCGAAGAGCTGCCAGGCAGCGCGGGCATCGGTCAGCACGCGCTCGCGCGCCTCTGAGATCAGGTCGCTGAAGGTGGTCAGGGCCACCAGCTGGCGCGGGGTGAAGAGGTCGCCAAAGGTGGTCATACCGTAATTAGGTGTCTTAAAGTCCCTTGGATTGTGAGGAAGAGCATGTCCGGGACGCTCGGAAGGTTCTGCTTGGGTGGCTATGGTAATCTGTTCCTCGACGGGTGTCAGGTAGAGGCGCCCAGCAGGGCCGTCAACCACAACTGCCATCAACTGAGCACCCATGCGACCAGCGCGCCCCTCGGCACGAATATGTTCAAAAGAGACGGTGGTATCGCAGACCACGCAGCGCGCTCCGCGGCGGTTGACCGTCCCTGCCGGCGGCTCCCCCTCGCCCGTGCGCACCACGAAGCGCACGCGCGGCGGCCTGGCCTCCCGCTCCACCTGCGGCTCAACCCAGGTCTCATGTCCCCGCTTCTTCGAAAGCCACCACTTGCTCACCAGTGGCATCTGCGCCCCACAGGCGGGATTCGGGCAGGTCACCGTGCGCGCCCAGAGCCAGGCGATCACCGTCGCCTCGCTGGCTCCATTGGCGCGCTCACCGTCCGCCAGCTCTCCCCCCAGCGAGACGCGCGGGTAGAGGTGGCCGATGCGGCGTGCGGCCTCATCGCGCAGCCACTGGCCATAGGCCCGAATATCGGCAGCCAGCCCATGTGCTCCCTGCCACTGGCCCTTGAGCAGCTCCTGCCGCGCCTGCGGGTGGACCGGCGGGCGCCCGGCGAAGCGCGGCGGAATCTCGATCAGCGCCTTATTGATCAGCACCGCCACCGGGTTGAGATCGCCAGCATGGGCCTCCAGCCCCAGACGCTGGGCCTCCAGCGGAATCGACCCGCCACCGGCAAAAGGATCAAGCACCGGCGGCGGCGCCCCATTGGTCGCGCGTTGAATCTCCTCCCGCGCCTGCGCCAGCACGCTTTCCTTCGTCGTGTTCTCCCACCTGACCAGCTGGCGGATCAGCTCGAAAAGCCGCTCGCGCTCCTCCTCCTGGCTGGCCTCATCGGGGAAGCGCTCCGGGTGGGCTGAAGGATCGTCCACCAGCGAGGCGAACAGCACAGCGCGCGCCGTCGCCAGCGGCTTACGCGACCACCACAGATGCAGCGTCGAAGGATGGCCGTGGCGCAGCGACTTCTCCCGAGAGGAGGCCTCGTTAATCGCCTTCAGCGGCAGCGCCACCTCAATCAACTTCTTCTTCATTGTCTCGCTCATCGCAAACGCTCTCCCTTTGGCAGTAGTTTATCAATCTCATAAAGAACCCCGCAAGCCCCCAGATCAGGAGCTCGCTCAAAAGGTCGGGGCACATACCACACCGCGCACTGCGGCCCCTCCCTCTCCACCAGCACCAGCGCCAGCACAAAGCGCTCCGGCTGATTCAGCGCCGTCAGAATCTCATTGCGCGTCACAAACACACTTGAGGCCCCTCGCGTCCTGCCCTTCACCTCAAGAAAGCGCAGCGCCCCCGTCGCCGGCTCGCGCGACTCAATATCATAGCCCCGCTTCTCCCGACTCACATCGCGCGGCTCATAGCCCAGCTCCCGCTCCACCTCCATCACCGCCTCCATCGCCAGCCGCTCCACCTCGGGATTGCGCTCCAGACCGAGATCATCCTCCGCACCCTCGCGCTCCCACTCGGGCGGAGCCGCCTCCCCTGACTGCTGGCGCAGGCGCTCCAACAGCAGACCCGCGGGCACCACCAGGGCCGCCCCCAGCACCCGCGGCGGCAGCGGCGTCAGCATCCGCTCCTGATCCAGCTCCTCCATCCGCAGGCGCAGGCGCCCCTCAAACTCCTGACAGCGCTGGCGAGCCTGCTCCGCATTCAAACGCGCATTCACCTTCCCCTGACGCTCCGCCGCCTCCAGCTCGGCCACCCGCTTATCCCAATAGATAATCTCCTGCGTCAGGCGCTCATGCACCGCCCGCCTCACCCGCTCCACCTGCTCCTCGCGCTGACGACGCACCTCCGCCAGATAGCGCGGCACCACCTCCTCGATAGCATACGAGCGCGCCCGCTCCTCCAGCGCATCCTGCAGCCAGGGAGCCGCCGGCACATCCATCAGCGCCTGCTGCTCCTCTTTCATCAGAGGGCGATAATCCAGGAAAGGCGCATAGCCCGCCGGATACATCTCCCCCCGGGCCGTGCACTCCACAAACAGCAACTGGCGCGCCGCCACATAACGCTGACCCGAGGCATCGAGGCGGCCATCCTGAATCGTCATCTCCAGATAAAAAAGCACCCGTGGCTCAGTTCCCGCATCCCGCGGATCAAGCAACATCGCCCCCTGCTGCAGCAGCTCCTGCTTCTTCAGCACCAGATCCAGCACCGCCTCCAACAACGGATGGCCCGGACAGAGCAACTCCGCCGGCGGCTTCCCCGGCACCGTCATCCGCTCCTTCTCAAACGTCACCCGCTCATAGCGCGGCAGCAGCACCTGCCCCAGCCCGGGCGGGCGCCGTTCGCGAATAGGCTGCGGCACATGCAGCTCATAGCGGCCCTTCTCGCGCCGATAATAGCGACCCCCCAGACGGTGAAAGGCCTCCAGGAAAAAGGCCTCCACAAAATGCGGCTGCAAGCGCCGCGCCTGGGCCCGCTCCATCTCCTCGCGCACCTGGCGCACCCGCACCACATCCCAGACCTCATGCGTCAGCGCCCGCTCCTCAAGCAAGCGCTGCAGATGCGCACGATCCAGCGCTGTCTCCACCGTCTGCTCCAGGCGCGCCCGCACCTCGGGCCGGTCCCCATAGCGGATCGCCTCCACAATCAAATCGCGCAGCGAGCGCTCACCGAACTGCAACCGCCCCAACACATCAAAGACCTGACCGCCCAGAGCCTTGCGCTCCTTATCCAGCTTTTCCAGCAAATGATAGTATACCTCGCCCTCGCGCGTATTCAGCGCCACCAGATTCCACAAATAACACGGATACTTTTGCCCGATACGATGGATGCGTCCAAAGCGCTGCTCCAGCCGGTTCGGATTCCACGGCAGATCGTAGTTCACCATCAGATGGGCCCGCTGCAAATTGATCCCCTCGCCTGCCGCATCCGTCGCCACCAGGATCACCACCTCTGGGTCCTGCGTAAAGGCCTCCTGAACCTGCCGGCGTTCCACGCGATCCATCCCGCCGTGAATCGTCACCACCGCCTCGCTGCGTCCCAGCAAATTCGCAATACGCCGCTGCAAATAGAGCAACGTATCGCGATGCTCCGTAAAAATCACCAGCTTACTGCGCCGGCCCTCAGCATCGAACATCGCCTGCTCATGCTGAAGCAGATCCGACAGCTGCTCCCACTTCCGATCACGGCCACTGCGGCGCACCTCATCAGCCAGCCGCTCCAGCTCCTGCAAGCGCACGATCTCCAGCTCCAGCTCGGCCATCGTCCGCGCCGCCGTCGCCCGATCCACCACAGCCTCCTCCAACTGCTCCCGCTCTGCATCCGGCGCATCCTCCTCCAACTCCTCCAGATCCTCCTCATCCAGCAGCGGCAGCTCCTCCAGCTCCTCCAGCATCGTCTCCCGCTGCTGGCGCAGCTCCTCCAGACGCTTCTCCAGGCGCGAGCGGCGCCGATGCAGCGACTGATAGATGGCCTCCGGCGACGACGCCAGCCGGCGCTGCAGAATCGTCAGCGCAAAGCCCACCGTGCCTTTACGCCCACCCTGCAGAGCATCGGCGCGATTAAACTCCTGGCGCACATACTCCGTCACCTGCTGATACAGCTGCTGCTCCAGAGGCGAGAGCTGATAAGCCAGCGTCGACGCATAGCGCTCGGGAAAGAGCGGCTTCCCCTCGAACGTATAAAGCTGCTCCTTCAACAAATGACGCATCAAATCGCCAACCTCAGCCGGCTTTACCCCAGCGCGAATACGGCCCGCAAACCGATCAGGATCGAGTAAGCGCAGAAAGAGCTGAAAATCCTCATCCTTACCATTATGCGGCGTTGCCGTCAGCAGCAGCAGATGCGACGTCCGCGCCCCCAGCAGCTCCCCCAGATGGTAGCGCTTCGTATACTTCACCTCATCGCCCACAAAGGTCGCCGACAGCTTATGCGCCTCATCAAAGACCACCAGATCCCACGACGCTTCTCCCAGACAGGAGCGCAGCATCTCATCGCGTGCCAGCATATCCAGGCGCGCAATCAGCAGCGGCATCTCTATAAACGGATTGCCCGACAGCGAGGTCGCCACCCGATCTCTTGTCAAGATCTCAAATGGCAGCTGAAACTTGCTCTTCAGCTCATCCTGCCACTGCTCCACCAGATTGCCGGGGGCCACGATCAGACAGCGCTGCAAGGCCCCGCGCAGCTGCAGCTCCTTAATCAGCAGGCCCGTCATAATCGTCTTGCCGGCCCCGGGATCATCCGCCAGCACGTAGCGCAGCGGCTGGCGCGCCAGCAGCGTCTCATAGACCGCCGTAATCTGATGCGGCAACGGCTCAATCAAGGACGTATGGACGGCCAGCAACGGATCGAAGAGATAGGCCAGGCGAATACGATAAGCCTCTGAGACCAGACGAAAGCACTTCCCATCCGCCTTGAACGACCAGCGCTCCTCGGCGGGCACCACCGTCAGCTGAGCCAGACGCTCAGCATAGAGCAGCTCAGAGCCAAGGCGGCCATTGGCATCGCGATAGACCACCTCGACCGTGTCCGGGCCGTGGGACTGAACCGAAAGCAGTGTCACCACCTCAGTGGGATGCAACCCCCGCACGCGCACATTAGGATGCAGCTCTTGAACGGAAGCCATTGCAGGCACACCTCTTTCCAACCTTACAGCGAACAAGAGGAGCAAAAACCGTACAAAAGCACCAGTGCCTTACCCCCATAGGCAGCCAAAAAATCCCGGCCTTGCCCCACAAAGAGCGCAAAGCCGCTGAAGCGAGCCAGTCAGCACCAGCAGAGCCGGGCCGGGCAGCAGCCGGGGCCGGTCCGGGTCCCGACAAACCAGCCGATAGGAAGACAGACAGATAGACAGGGATCGGGCCACCTCTTCTCGGGGAAGCAGGCACCGTGGAGGGGCGACCTTGCGTCAGCGCTCTCTGTCCTCTCCTGCGTTGGAGATGCTAACTGGACATTGATGTCATGATTTCCAAAGAAAAGACGAGAGCGAGCGCGCAAAATTGCGGATGAACTCGCCCACCGTCAAGCACTTCAGATAATAAGGCGTGCAGGTCGCGGCGGTCAAGAATGGAAGATTTGCTAGCCCCAGAAAGCACTGTCTCAACCGCACATCTCGCCTCCCGGTCTCCGGTCTCTCTCTGGACTGGAGCCAGGCAGAGGAAGAAAGAGCCAGAGCAAGACCACCGTGGCACCCGCCGCGGCCTCGCTCTGGCTCCCGTTCCAGCAGACCAACCGAGCTGACAGAGGAAGGGGAACTACCGTTCTGAAAGAAGATGGCGCTGTGACCCGCGCGCCCGCGCCAGCTGCTCCTCCAGCCAACCGACCACCACATCCAGCCCCTCGCCGCTGCGCAGGTTCGTAAAAACAAAAGGACGCTCACCGCGCTGGCGCCGCGTATCACGCTCCATCACCTCAAGCGACGCCCCCACATACGGCGCCAGATCAATCTTATTGATCAGCAGCAGATCCGAACGCAGAATCCCCGGCCCACCCTTGCGCGGCATCTTCTCCCCCTCAGCCACATCGATCACATAGATCCAGACATCCACCAGATCGGGACTGAAAGAAGCCGCCAGATTATCCCCACCGCTCTCGATCAATACCAGCTCCAACCCCGGCAGGCTCGCCTCCAGATCGGCGATCGCCTCCTCGTTCATCGACACATCATCACGGATCGCCGTGTGCGGACAGCAACCCGTCTCTACACCGCGCACCCGCTCCGCCGGCAGCGTCCCCTGCCGCAGCAAAAACTCCGCATCCTCGCGCGTATAAATATCGTTTGTCACCACCGCCAGATTATAGCGCTCGCGCAGGCGCCGACTCAGGCAATCCACCAGCGCCGTCTTACCGCTGCCAACCGGTCCGGCAATACCCACCCGAAAAGCTCGCCTCATCGGCTCAAGTGACTGACTCATCGCCGCTTCCTCCTTTGCTGCATTCCGTGGCTAGACACCAGACAGACACATAGCCCCCACAATAAGAGATCACGATCAGAACAAAAAGTAGCGCTGCGCCAGCGGCAAGACACGCGCCGGCTCGCAGGTCAACAGCTCCCCATCGGCGCGCACCTCATACGTCTCGGGGTCCACCTCGATCCGCGGCGTCGCCGTATTGTGCACCATATCCCGCTTGCCAATGGCGCGGCAGCCCTCAACGGCCACCGCCCGCTTGCGCAGGCCCAGGCGCTGCGGCACCCCGTCCTCCAGGGCCGCCCGCGAAACAAAGGTCAAACTCGTCGCCGCCACCGCCGAGCCAAAGGAGCCAAACATCGGACGATAAAGAGCTGGCTGCGGCGTCGGAATCGAAGCATTGGGATCGCCCATCACGCTCCAGGCAATGAAACCACCCTTAATCACCATCTCGGGCCGCACCCCGAAAAAGGCCGGCTTCCACAAGACCAGATCAGCCAGCTTCCCCGGCTCGATCGAGCCGATCTCTCGCGCCACCCCGTGCGTAATCGCCGGATTAATCGTATACTTTGCCAGATAGCGCTTGACCCGAACATTATCATTGCGCTCCGAATCCTCGGGCAGCGGCCCGCGCTGCATCTTCATCTTGTGGGCCGTCTGCCAGGTACGCAGCACCACCTCGCCGATGCGCCCCATCGCCTGCGAATCGCTCGACATCATACTGATCACTCCCAGATCGTGCAGAATATCCTCCGCCGCGATCGTCTCCGGACGAATGCGACTCTCGGCAAAGGCCACATCCTCCGGCACCTGGGGATTCAGATGATGGCAGACCATCAACATATCCAGATGCTCAGCCAGCGTATTGACCGTATAAGGCCGCGTCGGATTCGTCGAGGACGGCAGCACATGCGGCAGGCCCGCCACGCGAATAATATCGGGCGCATGGCCGCCGCCAGCCCCTTCCGTATGGTAGGTATGGATCGTCCGCCCGGCAATGGCCGCGATCGTCTCCTCCACAAAGCCACTCTCATTCATCGTATCCGTATGGATCGCCACCTGCACATCGCAGATCTCAGCCACCCGCAAGCAGGCATCGATGGCCGCCGGTGTACTGCCCCAGTCCTCATGCAACTTCAGCCCGCAGGCCCCCGCCCGAATCTGCTCCAGCAGCGGCCCCTCCGCGGCGGCATTGCCCTTGCCCAGGAAGCCGAAATTCAGCGGCCAGTGCTCAGCGGCCTGCAACATGCGCGCCAGATACCAGGCCCCCGGCGTACAGGTCGTCGCATTCGTCCCCGTCGCCGGGCCTGTACCCCCGCCGATCATCGTCGTGATCCCGTTGGCCAGCGCCTCATAGACCTGCTGCGGCGAGATGAAGTGAATGTGACTATCGATGCCGCCCGGCGTCACGATCAGGTGCTCGCCGGCGATCACCTCCGTACTGGCCCCGATCACCAGCTCGGGATCAACCCCCTCCATCGTATCGGGATTGCCCGCCTTGCCCACCTTCACAATGCGCCCATCCCTGATGCCAATATCGCCCTTCACGATCCCCCAATGGTCGAGCACAATGGCATTCGTGATCACCAGATCCAGCGCCCTCGCCTGGCCTGGCCCCGCCTCGCGCAGCGCCTGGCTGCTCTGCCCCATTCCATCGCGGATCACCTTCCCGCCACCAAAAGTCACCTCATCGCCATAGACCGTATAATCGCGCTCAATCTCTATCAACAAGGCCGTATCGGCCAGACGCACGCGATCGCCGACCGTCGGCCCATAGAGATCAGCATAGGTGCGACGTGGCAGCGATAAACTCATAGCCTGCCCTCCTCGCCAGACCTCTGCCCCTCGGCGTCGGCGGCCTCCCCTGCCGGCGCCGGCGGCCTTGCTTCCAGCGGCCCATTGACCTGGCCGCGATGCCCGTAGATCGCCCGCCGGCCCCCGAAGGCTACCAGTGTCACCTCTTTCTCCTCGCCCGGCTCGAAGCGCACCGCCGTCCCGGCGGCAATATTGAGGCGCATCCCATAGGCGGCGGCGCGCTCGAACTGCAGGGCCGGATTGACCTCGAAAAAGTGGTAGTGACTTCCAACCTGTACCGGACGGTCGCCGCTATTGCGCACCCGCAGTCGGGCCGTGCGCCGACCAGCATTGAGCACGACCTCCCCCTCGGCCAACAGATAGGCCCCGGGCGCCAGGCCATCCAGCCCCGACGGTCCTGACCCTGGCCGAACCTCACCGTCTTCAGCAGCTCCCATTGCGAGACCTCCTTTCTCCCTCCCGGCTGGTAACCAGCGCTAGCGGATTGGATCGTGAACCGTCACCAGCTTCGTCCCATCGGGAAAGGTGGCCTCGATCTGCACCTCCTGGATCATCTCAGGCACACCCTCCATCACATCGTCGCGCGTCAGCACAGTCGTGCCCAGCGTCATGATTTCGGCCACGCTGCGCCCATCGCGCGCCGCCTCCATCATCTCGGCGGCCAGCAAGGCCACCGCCTCGGGATAGTTGAGCTTCAGACCGCGCGCCCGCCGCTTGCGTGCCAGCTCAGCCGCCACCACAATCAAGAGCTTCTCCTGTTCGCGCAGCGTCAAATACATCGAGCGACAAACCTCCTTCCTCCTTGCCTTGCTCAGCTCAGGCAGATGCCCGTCATATCGCCTATCACCCCGGACTGCCCTCCAGGGCAGCCCGCAGCCATCATCAGTAGATCTTGCGCGGCAACGGCACCGCGCTCCCATAGAGGCGCAGCCGCGCCAGGCGCCAGAACTCCGGCAGCTGGTGACCGAGCGTCAGCCCCTCCTGGGCCAGCCCGCGCACCACCAGCCCATCAGCCGGCAGACGGCTCACACCCCAAACGCAGCAGCCGGGCCGACTCAGCTCCTGTGCCAGCGCCGCCAGCTCTGCTTCCAGGTCGGCCCAGCGCTGCGGCGGCTGACCTGTGCGGCACACATAGAGGCTCGCACAGTAGCGGTACGGTCCCAGACGCGCCAGCGAGAGCGGCGGCCTGGCGGTCGGCTCCAGACGAAAGCGCTCGATCGCCAGCGGGCGCCGGGTGCTCCTGATCATCAGCGCCAGTTCCAGCCACGCATAGGCGAAGCACTCCCCGCGCGCCAGGCGGCCCGGAGCCACGATCTCCCACCAGAACAGGCCGGCGTCCTCCGCCAGCGCAATCGTCACTTCCTGGCGATAGCGTGCCCCGGCAAAGGGAATCAGCACATCGGGCAGGTGCTCCAACAAAGCCCCGGCGCCGACTTGGACCTGCCAGCGCTGCCGGGCGGGTCGATCATCTGCGCGCGGGCGATAGAGGCGCGTCGCCCCGGTCGAGGTCAGCATCGCCCGCGCCCCGGCTCCCACCTCGATCAGCAGCTCATGCTCATCGCCGCCCAGCACTCCGCCCGAGAGATTGTGCACATGCACCAAGGCCCCGCCGTCCTCCAGCGCAAAGGCCCGCACCACCTGCAGCGGTGGCCGCTGCTCCTGGACAAGCAGCCGCGTCCGACCGGTCGCCGCATCGTAACCAAAGCCCAACCGTAAAAAGCCCGCCACCTCCTGGCGATACGCCTGCCCGGCGACCATCGGCTCCCGTCCTCCTTCCGCTCGCCCTGCCGCTATCTCCCCGGCCAGCTCGCCGGCGCCTCCCTGTCCCGACTCAGCGCTCAGCGCCCGCATCCAAAGCCTCGCTCCTTCCTTGCTTTTTCTACCTGTCTGCTTGCTTGATTGTGATCGTCTGCCAGTCAGGCCGTCCAGGCTCTCTGATCAGAGACCAGCGAGCGAGCGGGAGAGCGCTGCGGGCTAACTGATAAAGAGGCGCGTCTCCAGGTGAGGGTGACGCAGACTGCCCAGCTCTACCAGAGGCGTCCATTGCCACGGCTCCTCACCGCGCTCCAAATAGCCCAGCGCCTGCCCTGTCACGGCCAGCAGCGTCGGCTTCAGCTGCCACAGCAGCAACATGGCCCGTCGCTGACCCAGAGGCAACAGGCGCTGACACGCTGCCAGCAAGGCCGCCGATTGCTGCTGCAAAAAGGCGGCCAGAGCCACCCGCTCATTGATCCCCAGCAAGCCGCAGAGCAGGCCAGCGGCCAGCGCATAATGACTCGTGCCGTCCTCGCGCAGCGCCACCTGCTGCGCCAGCGCCAGGCGCTCCTCGCTGAACCAGCCCTGAACAAGATGCAGCAGGCGACGCCCCATCATCGTGCTCGCCTGGCGGCTCTCGCGCGCCAGCTTCAGGGCGCTTAGCTCCGCGTTCAGCGCCCGCCAGCGTGTCAGGAACTCCCCCGGCTCAGTCACCTGCGCCAGGCGGTGCCCGCGCCCGAAAAAGACCCCCTCCAGCAGCCCGGCCTCCGTCAAATAAGCGTGCAAAAATTCCTCCAGCGTCTCCACCGTCAGCAGCTCCTCAGCCACCAGCGTCTCCAAACCAAATGAGTGCGCGCTGCCCCCTACCGGCAGCGCACTATCGCACAGCTGCAGCAACTGCAGCACCTGCAACGGCATCAGGTCCGGGCCTGGCGAGTCCTGTGTCGGCGACTCTGGTACTGAAGGCTCGCCCAACAAAGCCGCCATAGGAACACCCCCTTTCGTTCGTTCGAGAAAAGCCAGACACAACCCGGAGCAGGCGGAGAAAGCCCACTGTCGCCACACAAAGAAAAGAGAGGCGGGATGCGGTCGGAGCATGCCATTGGGGAGGAGTGGGCAGGTCAGTTCAGCGCGGTTCACCACGCGGCCTCACAGCAAGACATCCCGCCTCTCTTCTATGCTACGCCGGTCCCCCAAAACCGACCTGCTGGCAGACGGCCAGCCAGCCGACCCGCCGGCCAGTGCAGTAACCGCTTGAGCAGGCGGACAACTGGCTGACTGACTGACCGACCGACTGACTGACCGTCACACCAGCCTTTGCTTTCCCTCCCGCGGAATAGCGAAGCTAGGCCGTCGCCTTACACAGGTCGTGACAATCCTTTTCCAACGTGCAACACAGCGAACAGATCGTGCCCTCGTGGTACGGGCAAAACGTCGTATCGGGCGCCTCATAGGCATCCGAGCAAACCGAGCACGGCAGCAGCGGCAGCTCCCCCTCGCTGGAGGCATGCGCAGCCGTATTTTCGCGCGCAATATAGTACTTCCCGCGCGTCAGCACCGCCAGCAGCGGCGACAGCACGAAGGCGATCGCCAGAGCCAGGAACGGCGAGAAAGCCTGCGCCACCGGACCAAACAGCCCGAAGAAGGCCAGCACCGACAGCACCGAAGCCACCAGCGTCGCCCCGAAGCCCACCGGATTAATCGTATACAGGTGCGCGCGCTTAAACTCGATGTACGGAGGACTCAGCTTCAGCAGCGGCTTATTGATCACCAGGTCCGCCACCACGGCCCCGATCCAGGCAATAGCCACATTCGAATAGAAGCCCAGGATCGTATTCAAGAAGGCGAACATATTCAGCTCCATCAGCAAGAGGGCGATGCCCACATTGAGAAAGAGCCAGACCACACGCCCCGGGTGGCGGTGCAAGATCCGCGAAAAGAAATTCGACCACGACAGCGACCCGGAATAAGCGTTCGTCACATTGATCTTCACCTGGGAGAGCAGCACGAAGAAGGTTGCCACCGTCAAGGCCAGCCACGGATTGGGGATCAGCACACTGAAGCCCTTCAGCAGCTGCTGAATTGGCTGATCGGCCAGCTGGGCCCCAACCTCAGCGAAGATATAGAAAGCCAGAAAGGCCCCGGCCAGCTGCTTCAGCGCCCCCAGAATCACCCAGCCCGGGCCGGCGCTCAACACCGCCAGCCACCAGCGCCCGCTATTCTCGCGCGTCTTATCCGGCATGAAGCGCAGATAATCGGCCTGCTCCCCGATCTGGGCAATCAGCGAGAGGGCCACGCCCGCGCCGGCTCCCACTGCCAGCGGCACCAGGCTGGCGCCCGTCGGAGAGAGACCGCCGAAGTGAGTCCAGGCCGCGAAGGCGCCGGGGTCCTTCCAGAGGATCGCCAGGAAGGGCAGCACATAGAGCACCAGCCAGAGCGGCTGCGTCCAGGTCTGCAGCTTTGCCAGCAGCGTCATCCCGAAGACCACCAGCGGAATAATCAGCAGCGCGCACACCAGATAGGCCCACGGCAGCGGCAGACCCGTATAGAGATGGAGGGCCTGGGCCATGATCGAGCCTTCAAGGGCGAAAAAGATAAAAGTAAAGCTTGCATAGATCAGCGACGTCAGCGTCGACCCCAGATAGCCGAAGCCGGCCCCGCGCGTCAACAGATCCATATCGATGTTATAGCGAGCCGAATAATAGGCGATCGGGATGCCCGTCAAGAAAATCACCACGGCGGCCAGCAGAATAGCTGCCACCGCGTTACTGAAGCCGTGCGCGATAATAATGTCGGCTCCGATGGCAAAGTCGGCCAGATAAGCGATCCCACCCAGGGCGGCGCTCGCCACTGCCAGCGTTCCCCACTTGCGGAACGAACGCGGCGCATAGCGCAGCGAATAATCCTCCAGCACCGGGTTGTTCACCAGCAAATTAAAGCGACGTTTCGGCTTGTCAGCGGTGGAGAGAGCATTGACGGCGACAGGTGTTGCTTCCTTTTCGAGCATGCGCAGAAGCCTCCTCATCTGCTGGCAGAGAACACAACGGGTCAAACAGCGGACGAGCGATCGGCGAGCCAGAGCGACCAGCTAGCAGGCTGGTTGCCAGGCGATCTGAACGCCTGGGGCGCGCTGCGCTCGCAAGATAGCGTGTGCGGCCCGCAGCCTCGCAGGTGCCATCAAAGCGGCAGCCGACAGGAATAGTGACCTCGTCTCTGAGAGGAGCCTCGACGCGATGCACCAGCTCGCTCCATCCCTGATCATGGCGAGCCACTGGGTGAAGCGCTTCGCGTAGCTTCATACAAACTGCACAGAGAGCGCGCCATTGTGGCCTCTGCAGATCAGTATAGAGCCAAATAGGAGAGGAGGCTATGGCCAATTTAACGCATAAGGGGACAGAAGTTTTGTGCAGGATGCATGAAGTTCGTGTCAGGGGGGAAAGAAGGCCGGACGCGTACGCCGGGTTCTTTCCCCCTGGATGGGACCAGATCTTTGCCAGGCTGTCGCTAGGAAGCCTCCGGCTTACGGCCCACCGTCACATGGAACTGGAAGGCGGTCTGATAGGCGGCCCATTCAGCCGGCAGGGCCTCAAGCATGCGTTGCCATTCCTCGCGCGCGATGAGGGAAGCCATGCGCTCACTCAGGGCATGGAGTAGAGCCAGCAGATCCTTCTGCAGGAGGCGCCCGCCCTGGCCACCTCCTTCGCCTAACACAACGCTGTACACACACTTCTCCACCTCGACCGCCCCGGCCTGTTGCAGGTACATCGGCAGATGCTCGGCGATATAGGGATCAAAGCCCCAGCGCTCGAAGGCGCGGTCAAGGAGACCGCTGACCCGGAGCGAGAGCGGGCCTGGACGATGGTAGTAGCCGCCGGTCTCCGTCAGCTGCAGCCAGCCGCCCGGCCTGGTCACGCGCAGCAGCTCGCGTACCACTGCCAGCCACGAACGGGCGGGGATAGCCGAGATCAGCAGGCGTTGATGGACCAGATCGAACGAGTTGTCATCGAAAGGCAGCCCCTTGAGCACATCGCTGTAGAGAAACTGCACATTGACGGGCGTTGTGGGTAGTCGCTCCGGTGGCTCCACATCAACACCCACAACGCGGCAGGCGGGGAAGCGATGGCCGACTTCGCGCGCCCAGAGGCCGGTACCGCAGCCGACATCGAGGATTGCCTGGGGATAGTTTTCAAGCGGTGCAACAATGTGAACCTTCTGGACGCTCATCAGGGCGTAGTGCTGGAAGTTGAGACGATCGATCTCTGCCTCATCCTTAGGCAGCAGGTAGGGGACGTCTTCCAGGTAGCGGCGCTGAAACCGGGCAGCGCGCTCCTGCTCCGCTGGCGGCTGTGCCAGTGTCGGGGCATGGAGAGCGCGGGCCGGCGTCGTGGGCCGCTTGCGACGTAGTAGACCCCAAAATGGCATCATGGCCTCCTTTGTTCGACCGAGTGGCTATTTGTTTGATGAGTCGCTGTGCTGACTCGCTCGCTGGTGAGTCAGTGAATCGACGCCTGGTTTGTCTCTCGAAGAAAGAGAGGATCGAGAAAAGCTGCGGCTCATCCTCCCGCAGAGAGTATAGCGTACGGCGCCATTGAAGGGAAGAGATCGCGCAGAGCTGGCATCTGATACTTCTTGCACATTTGCTCTTTCATCTTAGAGAAAGAATACTTTTGGAGTAGTAAAACCAGGAGAACAGAGAGGATACGAGTGGGTGGGCGGAGGCCGGCAAAAGAATAAGGGGAAGACGGGGTGCCAGCTCGTCTCCCCCTTATTACCCAGAAGCTTCTGCTACCGGGAGATCCCTGAAAGGGCGGGTGCAGCCTCAT
>NZ_JADGIA010000121.1 GCF_019683635.1 Thermogemmatispora sp.
AAACACGATCGCTACCCTTCCGGGGCGTGCCCCCAGACGGTGAGCAAGGTCCAGAGGGCGCAGCAGTCCTCCTGTTGCATCTCAGCCACCGCCTGCTGAGACAGGGTCGTCAACTCCGCCCGCGTGGCCAGCCCCTGGCGTTCCAGGAAGGGCTGGACCAGCTCCAGCCCGATGAGCGCGTCCTTGAAGACCGGATAGTGCTGCTCGGTGCCCATCGACCACTCGATGGTGGTGGCCCGCAGGCGCACATCGACCAGGCCGGCCTGCCGCACCAGCCGGGGCAGCACGGGCGTAATCCCCAGATGCTGCCCGGTGGGGGAGAGGCTCTGGCCCGCCCGCTTGAGCGCCTGACAGCCCAGGGCCATGAGCCGTTCGAAGGCGGGACTGGTCGTCAGCGGCTCCTCCATCTCGGTCAGGCGCAGGAAGCCACCGGGTGTAAGCAGGTGCCGGCACTCGGCGAGCAGCTGCGACCAGGACGCTGGGAGCATGAAGCCCCACAAGACGATGAGCAGGCCCAGGCTGGTAGCGAAGCGGGCGCAATGCACTCGCAAGGGCACGGCCGTTCTCTTCTCTGTCTAGAGCAGCCGAGGCAGTGCTCTTCCACCAATTCACTACTGTTATGGTAGCTGCCTGACTGATGGGTATGACCTGGAGGCCGGAGGGGTGAGCAAGACCTGCCAGGCCCCCTCGACTGGTAACAGATCGCTGGCTTTTGACCATTGCTTGACAATGGAATGGCTATACCGCCTGGCCCCTCCTGGTTGCAGAGCGTACCCGATCGATCTCACGCAGGGGTTACAGGGGCATCTGCCTCCTTCACAAACGGCCCTCTTGATTGAGGGTAACGGGATCACCGAGAGCCGTTGTCCCAGTGACAGCAGGGCAATCTCTGCTGAGTATGCTGTAATCAGGCGTGAAGATGAGGCGTTCCTGAGCAGGGCTGTGCTGCCCCTAGCGCTCCGGCTCCTGACCAGTTCTCCCTTGAGTCCCTTGGCTGCCCACCAGCAGAAAGCAGGCCAAGAACAAGGGATCAAGAGCCAGAATGGTCGATCACATAAAAGCCTACACCAGCATGCTAAGCTTGATCTCAACCGCTGGCGGCAATCCCTTCTTGATGAAGAAAGATGGAGATCAGCCGAGTGAGGACCCCAGGACGAGTAGCTCCTCGTCAATATTCACCAGGTAAACCCGCTTTCCGATGAAAGCTTAACCAAGAGGAAAAGATGTGACTCATGCCAGATACTTCCTCGTGGCAGCTGACGACCTCGCTATAGGCCAGGCCGAGTGACCAGCAAAGCCGCGGTCAGCGCGGCTGTGACCGCTGATCGAATAGCTCTGTCCTTGCCTGCCCACGTGCAGGGCCTGGAGTTTCGTTACCCTGGGTCCCATCACTGTAATGGGATGGCCTTCCCGTTGGAAGAGCACGATCTCCCCTGCTCATCAGTCTCTGCACAAGCGAACAAGCAGCTCTGCCTGGCCACAGGCTAATCTTCCTCTTCCTCCTCTGCTTCGTCTTCGTGAACCGCTGCCTTCTCTGCCTCTTCTGGACCTTCAATGGTGGCCCAGAGACCTTCTTGAGGGAATATGCTCTCGACATGGGACGCTATCTGGAGATTGTTGGCCTGCAGGAAGTCCGTCAGGTTCGTAAAGGCCCGCAGGAAGAGTGGCGTCCCTGCGAACGAGAGGGGAGAGACCGGGCCAAGCGTCATAAAAGCATATTCTCTCAAGGCCGGGTCAAAGGCAGATTGGGGGTCGTGAAACTGCTGGTACAGGTGCAAGCTTTCTCTGTCGCCAACGATCTCGCGCAGACGCTGGTACTCGGTGCCCATGCTCAGGCCAAAGCCCAGGAAGAGAACCCGTAGCTGCTGCACCACCTCGCTGTCAAGGCTCGACAAGGTCTGGCTGAGGAACATCCAGCCCAGTCCGTACTTGCGCGTGGTGCGCACCGCGTCGACAATACGACGTTTCACGCGTTCTAGCCGCTCTTCCGAAGGCTTGTTGTGAGGGATGAAGCGATGAGCCTCATCGAAGAGGACAAGCGCGTTTAAGCTGTGGTTTTGCTGGTAGTATTCCTCCGCGTTTCTGATCAGCTCACTGATGAAGCGATTCAGGATGAGGGGTTTGATCTTGTTATCCCAGTCGCTCTGACTGATACCCTCGGGGCGCTGGGAGGAGAGGTCGATTACAACCAGCGGGCGTTTGCCGGTGGAACCTCCTCGGAGGCCTTCCTGAATGATCTGCGTGGGCGTGCGTCGACCGGGGTCTGTCGCCTGGAAGAGCGCGGTGATGCGGTTCCAGATCCGCAGAGGAGTTGGCTGACTGAGAAAGTCGTTGGCCTTCGCAGCGTCGATCTCGCGCAGCGTTCTCTGAATAGTATCCTTCACCCGCTTGATACCAGCTTCTTGCGCGTAGATGTTACCAATCTGCTCAGACAGATACTTGAGCGCTGCTTTGAGTACCTCTTCATTGAGGCGCTTAAGCCTGTATTTCCGCTTTCCATCTGGCCCTCGCTGTCCGAAGAACGTCTCCAATTGCTCCCTGGCGACCTCCTGATAATTGGCGGACTTAATACCAAGCTGGGAGAAGAACTCGGCTTCTGTCAGGAGTTCAAAGAAGGTCTCCCAGGTGTCGAGACGGATGGACTGGAGCGTATAGACGCGAGGAAAGCGCTGCAGGGGCTGGAGCACGGCAGGGCAGAGCACCTGGCCCATCTGGGTAGGGGCCTGAGTCAATTGCATATCCCTTGAGAACTCCCCCTGGGGATCGAAGATCATCAAGCCCATTGAAGGATGGCGAGCATAGGCCAGCATGATCATCTTGGCCAGCACAGACTTGCCAGAGCCTGTCTTACCGAAAATGCCAATGTGATAGGCCTCTCCTGCCCCATCCTCGCTGCTACCGAAGTGTTTAAACCAGAGCGGCAGCCGCGGTGTTGAGCCGTAGACCGTTCCCAAGTAGAACAGGAGCGGCTGATAACGCGCCAGCAGCGCTTTCAGAATCGCATCATCGGCGATATAGATGGGGGTCCCGGTAGGGGGCACAGTGCCCATGATCGCTTCCTGGTAGCGCTCGCCCCGATCGGCGAAAACAGCGCTAATGGTCATCTCCCCCTGATGTGTATCCTGGCGCTCGCTGATCGGCTCGACCTTTCCACGCTGGCGGATCAGACTGCGCATCGTTGGATCTTCATGCCAGATATTGCGCATCTTGACCTCGGTGATCTGGCCAAAGGCGTAGTGATCGCGATTCTCTTGCCGATAGTGGAAGAAGGCCAGTTCACCGACCAATTTTTTGGTAGCCGCGCTGCCTAGAATCTCAAGCGAGAGCTGACTCGTGGAAGAAGGGGAGCCGATCACCCCGATGCGCTCGGCCTGGCTTAAAAGCTCTAGGAGTCTCTTCAGAGAAGGTGGCATCGTCCTATCTCCCTGTATCTGTACGATACCCATGAAGCGCCAAGAAGATCTCAGAGAGCATTTCGCCTTGGGACTGTTCAGCGATCTGTTGGCTGGTGAGTTGGCGGAAAGCGGCAATGCCGCTCGCCAGCGACTTGACCATGCGATCGGCCAGATAGAGTGGGTACGGCTCAAGAATCGAGGGCGTCCCGCATTGATGGCGAAGGGCCTGGATCACCAGTGCCAGGCGTTCAGGACTGCTGGCAATCGAGGTACTCACCTCGATACGCAGCGCTGGCAGCCAGGCAAAGGGCCGATAGTAAACCACGGAGATCTGTTGGAGAGCCGCCATCACTGCCTCATAAAGGCGCTGGGCATGCTCCTTGAGAGCCGATGGGAGCGCATGCAGATTCAAGTGCCACTTCTGCTCGGGCGGTTGCAGGGGTTGGGGAAGGGTCAGCTCACCTGGAAGGAGGATCGTCGTCAGCATGCCACGATCGTCATAGGCCACTGGCCAATCGAGCAAGCGACCGATCTCACGTCGGGTCGTATACTTTGGGGCCGCCACCCAGTGCTTATCACTGCGCTCGGAGCGCAGAATCTGCTGATAGCAGTCAAGAGCAGGCTCAATCTGCCCCAGCAGATGGCTGCTCAGTGCTAGAGGAGGGAGGCCACGGGCAAGCGCAGTGAGCGCCTCGTTCAAGGAGATCAGCGGGGTGGTCAAGGAGCCATCCAGAAACACCACCTCGTGGGGCGCGCGCACAGCCAGGGAGAGTTCCATCGCCATCATACAAGCCCGGACCAGCAATTGGCTCTCAGCCGAGTGAGGCTCTGCCTCAATGATGACCTGATGCTGAGGCTGCTCCCAATAGCGCTGCTCTGAAGGGGGGGATAACCCTTCAACGGCCACAGCAGCGGCGGCAACCAGATCCGTGGCCAGCAGGCGTTCGATGGCATAGGCGCCATCCACTCCGCAGGTTGTCGGAATCGGCGCATAGGGCACCTCGCCATCACGCTGGATCAGCCCGCGCTCTTGCAGCTGCTGCCGGTAGGTCTCGCGCTGCGAGCGGATACGCTGGAGGGCTTCCGAGACCTGCTGGCCCACCTGGTGCGTCCGGGCCAGTGCCTCTTCAACAAGCGCTGCAGGTAGATCCTGAAACATTCTTTCAGATGGGTGAATCGGCTGTTCCATGCTTCGCACTCCTCTCAACCGTCGTCAGCATGGCCAGGATCTCTTGACGGTTCCACCTGTGCCAGCCGTCCACGCGAGCGGCCCGCCCAAGCAGCCAGCGCTCGCGCCACCAGGCTGCGAGTTCTGCAAAGGGGCGCTGATAGTAGTGCGGCTCCGAGTCCTGGCCTTCAAAATACGCCTGCAGGTTGCTGATCAGTGGAAACAGGAAGGCTTCCCGCTTGATCCCATGCCTGAGCAACTGTCTTGGAAGGCCGAGCGCATCCAGAGCGCGCGTCACGTTCTGCCAGGTGATCCGTGGCCCCGTACCGAAGCCACCAGAGTGATAGCGTCCCTGCTCTTCCAGGAAAGCGCACAAGGTGGGATACAGGGGAGCAAAGTGGAAGCTGCCATACCCTTCGGTGTAGCCAATGGAATAGGCAATGACCTGACCGCGATAGGAGAGACGATTGTAGAGGCTGCTCCGGCCAAAGGCACTGGTTGTGGTCAGGGCTACCAGCCGCGCCGGCAACGCGCGTTGCTCCAGTTGCGTGAGGCGTCCTGTGTACTTGCGCTCGTAGGCCAAGCGGACCTCATCTGAAACCGCTGCCAGAGCTACCAACTTGCCGCCAAGCAGACGATTGTAGGGAGGAAGAGCGCCGAGGGTGAAGATGTCCATCGTCTGATTGACCAGCTCCACTTTGCGGCCAGGGGCATAGGCGAAGAGACGATCTCGTACAGGAAAATCCAACGGCGGCGATTGCAGTGCCAGGATGCCGATGAGCTTCTCGTTAGAAGCGTCCATGATCAGGAAGCGCAGACGCCGCCCATACCCGCGCGTAAAGGGGAGCGACCAGGTGAGACGGGCCAGGCGAAAGAGGTCAGCCTGCCATTCCTCCACGACTTCCAGAAGGATGGGACGGATGCTCTGAGGAGAGAGATCGCTGCCATTGGCGAAGAAGTGCTCATATTTCGGATAGGTGGCCCTGATCCAGTACTGCTGCCTGGCTAATTCACGCTGGACCGCCTGGGCGTGCCAGGAGCGGTACGTCTCTTTGGGATTCTGTGCTTCCAGGGCTTGGAGCCGTTCGATTTCCGCCAGCACCTGGCGGCGTAATGCATCACGTTGCTGTTCCATGCGGTCTGTTCCGAGAGCACTGGCCCTATCCCAGGCAGTGATCTTATTTGAAAGTATACTCAAGAGTTTTCCCTGCTGCAACAAAAAGGGAAAGGTCTTGTTTGACTCCTCGTGCCGAATGGGAGGCCCTCTCCATAAGAAAGCTGCTTCTTCCGACCTGCTGAAGCCGTGGCGCTGCTCAAAAAAGCAGAGACAGGCTGTTCGCGCCAACAGTCTCCCTCTCAGCCCGCTGGCAGTGGCATTCTCCACCCTCTCTGCAAGAGACGGCCCAGCCTCCTTATTCCCCGATCCTTGACAGCCATTCCTACCATGCCTATAATTCCTTAATAAAAGATGTAGATCAGTCTTGATGAAAAGTTCGGGCGTAATGGAAGAGCAATGTGTTTAACTATGTTCCATTGGTAATCTCTGTGTATAGACTGATGAATTGGGGTACTCTCATAAAACGAGGTGAGCGATGTCCGCGGATGATCCGACGATGCTGCCCCAGGAAACGGCCCAGTCTCCCATGAGCAATGATCTCTCCGAAGCGACAGCTGTTGCCGGTCCATATCCGTATGATGAAACATGGGAGCTTCCACCACTACCTCCGCCACCTCCTGCTTCGGGGCACACGAGAATGCGTTTCATGACTCTGCTTCTCCTGTTCTGTCTGGTGCTCGTCTCCGCCAGTGCCGGGGCGCTGGCGGCAACGCTGTACTGGCGAAGTCTGGGGAGGACGTTCACCGCCCCTTCCACGGCTGTCAGCGAGGCGTCATCGTCGAGTACCACTGCTGCTGCAACGATCCTGCCGAACCCGTTGCCTACCCCGACATCGGACCTGAGCTACACAGCCGAGGACATTCTGCGAGACTTTATCGCCGCCGGTGCTCATCCCTTCTTCATCCAACACGATATCACGATCTCTGCATGGACTGGCGGTGCCTTCTCCGTCTCGGTCCCGGCGACCAGCTCGGTGACATTTGGCGACACCTCCGACTGTAACGGCCCTTGTGAGCCTCGCAATATGGGCCTGTGGGTCTACCAGGATAATACGACGGCGGATCAGGCCTACAATGAGGTTAGTGAGGAGAACAATCAGGCCTTGATGCATCCTCCCCAGGGACTCTCGGTCGTCCCGACGACCATCTTTATCCATGCCCGCTGCCTGTTGTTAGGAGCTGATACCTTTTCAATCTATATCCGGGTAGTCAAGCAATACTGTACATGAGCAGCCCAAGGAAGAGGGAGACACTGGTGCGTGAGGGGTGTGCCTCACTCTCGTGGAGACAGGCGTTGACCACTCTTCTCTTCGACCTCTCTGCATGACCGTGCCTGTGCAGCGTGATGGGGGAAGCCAGGTGGCCAGGAGTCCTGTTCCCCGTCACCGACTGGAAAAAGGCATTGGGGATACCCTGCATGTGATGCTAGAGGAAGATCAGGTACCTGCGGAAGCGAGATCTTCTCTCTCCAGGGACAGGGGAGATCCAGACGGACGGGTGGTCTGCTTGGTCAAATAAACCGCGTCTGCTGAGTAGATGCCATGACTTGCCGTTGCAGTCCACTAGGTGAGGACGCTCGGCAATCCTCTGACACCTGGAGGCTTGCACCATGATAGGAGACCTATCTGGATATCTGCGTGCTTTTCATGATAAATTTCATGTATAATAATGAAGAATGGTGATGCGAGCTGAAAATGTCACGGAAGAGACTTCAACGGAGTAAAGGGATATTCTTGAACTCTTCGTCCAGATAGCCCCCCGTGCGGGAGTACGATCTCACTGCTTCCCCTCAAGAGGAACCGGTGAGCGCGGAGCACAGATAGAAGTATTTCTCTGCCTGAGAGCAGCAAGCAGCTCAATCGCATCCCCTTCAGGAAGGGACAATCGATGATTATTCGTGCGATTTCTGTGAAAAACTTTCTTTCTTTTGCCTCTTTCTCATGACCGGATCTTGATCCTCGGCTGAACGTGCTTGTAGGCTCGAACGGTGCTGGCAAGACGAATGTCTTTCGTGCCCTCAAGTGCGTGCAAGGTGCTCTGGCCCTGGACCAATCTCAGGCTGCCACAAGGTGGGAACATGCAGGGTATCAAGGCGCTGAGGCGCAAACGATCGAGATCACCCTGGAGATTGAACTCAATACCGTCCAAGAACAGGATTGGTGTGTGCGCTTCTTCGCAGCGGTTCTCTGTGACCAGTCGTCTATCGATGAGGCTCTGAAGGCTCGGCAACGTTCTGCTACTCCTGCTGGCCTCAAGCGATTCGATGCCTGGATTCAGCAACAGCTTTCCCGCAATTGGCTGACCTGGTTCTATCGAGGACGGCTTGTGCTCACCTACGATGGACAGTGGGGATGGCGCTGTCGCTATGAGGCGCCTCGCCAGGGAGCACTCTCCTTCCGCCTTGATCTCAGTCAGGGAGGGATTCTCTACGGGGGAGCTTCGCCGACCTCAACGCCCGTAGCGTCGTTGTTTACTGCCTGGGTTACTCAGCTCGAATCGGCAGAGCAGGAAGAGCTGTTGACGATGCTCTCCGGCACAGGAGGGGGCGAATCCTTTCCTGAACTCCATTCCTTTGACGTTCCTGCCTGGATCCCTGCTAATCAAGGCATTCTCCTTCAGGTGAGGGACTATTCAACGATTGTCCCCCCCTCAGAGCTTGCCACTCATCGGGCGCTCCGTAAATCGCTGGCGATACCTGCCGACTCACGACAGTTGACGAATGCGCATCTACTTTTCCAACGCCTGGCGCAGCAATCCTTCCTGGCGCTCGATGAACTTCGCCTCCCTGCCGCCCATTCCCAGCTGGGTGCAGCGACAGATAGCCCCTTGTCAAGTGTAAACACGAGTGAACACCTGGCACTTTTGCTGTTTCGCAAGAAGAATGGCTTACCAAATCAAAGAAAACAATATCAAGACATACAGAATGTTTTTAACTATTTGACAGGTGAAAAATGCGAGGTACGGCTGGTTTCAGGAGTGAGTCAGTCTGCGTCGTCAGGCCAGGAGGTGGAAATAGTCGTGCCCAACCGCTGGGGGGATCTTCCTCTCCACTTCAGTGGAGCAGGCAAAGTCGAGGCACTGTTGCTCGCTACCATGCTTGTAGAAGGGCCTGGTCGAGTACTACTGCTAGACGAGCCAGCCTTGCACCTGCATCCCTCAATTCAGGCTCGCTTTCTCGCCTTGCTGGAGCAGGACGAAGAGCATGGACAGTATGATCTCTCTCTTCCAGCGAATCAGGTGCTCTTGATCACTCATAGCCCCTACCTCGTGCCGAATGACAGGCTCACTCGTGTGAGCCGTTTCTCTGTTGGAGGCGAAGCGAAAGGGACAGTTCGCTCGACGTTCAGTGGCAGCCTGCTTCCAGAGCCTAAATTGAACCGGTTCCTCAATGAGAATCCCCCAGCCAAAGCGCTCCTTTTTAGCCAGGCCGTGATACTGGTTGAAGGAGAAACTGAGCGAGAGGCCTTGCCAGTATGGTACCCAGACCTGCTGAACCGGGACATTTTTGTTCTCTCAGTGGACGGCAAGACGAATTTTGTGCTATGGGTTGCCCTTCTCCAGCAGCTGTTCATCCCCTGGGCTATCCTTGGCGATGGGGATTTGCTCTGGAACAACTCAAAGGACCCGGTTTCCCAGATACGTAAGATCCTGGAAGTGGCTGGTCGGACCTTGCCTGCTCCTCCTGAGGGAGTGGGAAAGGATCCCCAGGCTTTCCAGAGCTGGAGTCAGCAACTCGAATCTTTCGGGGTGTTCACCCTGGCCAGACAGGCTGACCAGGGATTTGAAAAGGCCCTGAGTGATGATATTCCAATGAACATACGTACTGAAGCCGCGCAGTTTTCAAGCAAGGTGGCCCGGGGAAGGTTCCTCGCCAAAAACAGTAAATGCCTAGAAATTGTGCATCAGGTGCTAGAAAGGATTATGAAATATTTCGAAACGTGGAGTGCGTGCAAGTCTTGAGGCAGGGTGTCCCCTTGTTCTTCCGCCTGGCGACCGTCTCGTGCTGATGCGAGAACAGCAGGTCTTGGTCTGACTCAAAGACCTGGCCGTTGGGTATGGTATTGTTCACCTTGGTGAAGGACTGGAGCGGTTGCAACGCCAGACGAGTGCTGCATACCTCACATCGGAAACCGCCAGGGAATAGAGGCTACGCCTGGTGCGTTGCCCCTTGACTGGCCGCAGTGCTGGGTCTGACCTCCAACCCCAATCGAGAGTGGTGGTCTGACGCCGACCGATTGGTCTCCTGCCACAGCTCGGCTAGCAACTCCCTGTTGGACTTCCTGGCTATGCACCCAGCCCTGTTCTTCCTTCTTCCTCCCAGACGCTTCCCGCCTGGCTCCCAGGAGATTCCCAGGCTGCTCCCGTTGCCCTCGGGGCCCAGTGCGCTAGACTGCTTCCGTGAGTGCAGCTGGCCCTCCACGGCCCAGGCTCATCGATGAGACGGAGGAGGGGAAGGCTGCGCTTGTGGAGGAGGAAGCTGACCACGGTAAGGAGTCTGCCTTGGCTCTTCTAACGGGCAGACTGGAAAGCCCCTCCTCTGCTGTCAGGCACGTCAGCAAGAAAGGAGAACCCTCCAATGACAGGCGAACCACCTGGCACTTCTGAAGCGCAGGCTTCCGGCCCGTTGCTCCAGGCTGATCACCAGAGGGAGCGACCCCTGTCGCCAACCCCCGCTGCGAGCGCGCGCTCTATCGATACCCGTGATGGGCATGAGCCAGCTGCTGGGAGCGATTCTGATGACCCGTTCTCCTCCTTCGTCCTCCAGGAGGGGGCTTCTCCCGATCTGGAGACAGAGGTGGACCATGCAGGCTGGAACGATGCCTTTCCACTCCCGTTTCAACTCTCTGAACCGCTGCCCGCCCTGGCCTCGGAGCAGAGAGCTCCGACAGGGACATCAGGGGCGGGAAGAACGCCGTCGTCCTCTCTACCAGGAAGTCCATTGCCAGGAGGTGCGCGCCGGCGGATGTGGCTCAAGCCTGGTCTGATCAGCGTTGTCGTCGTCCTGACGGTGGGTTTTCTGGGGCTTGCTCTGCTGGCTCCAGCCGTTTCGCCCCATTCAACGGCGACGCAGGCAACAACGGTTGCGCAGCAGCGCTCTACTCCTGGAGCCACACCTCGGACCCGTCGTGCCTTGTCACCGGTGGCTACAGCTCCTCCGTCCCGGCACCCTCCTCAGGCGCTCTCGCCAACCGCGACAGGTGCCAGTGACTTGGGCAACTGGGTACCTGTTTCCCTCCCCGCGGGGTGGACCGGTGCGGGGCTGACGCTGGGGGATGCGCTGTTTGCTGAACGGACGGCTGTCACGTTTACGGATCGCGAGATGAGCCTGGATTATCGCGCTGTCGGAACTCGCGCCCAGCATGGAGGAACGCTGACAGCAGCAGTGTTTCTGCTCACTCCCGCTGCTCGTGAGCGGTTTCGGCAGCAGGATGTCCGGGTGACGACGAATCAGCTCTACGATCTTGTGGTGGGAGAACGCCTGATTCAGGCGGTCATCGATCCACAGCCTCGCCTGCGTGCCTTTGCCATCCAGGGGCAGCAGCAGTTTGCGTGGGTAGAGGTCACGTTTACGCTGTGGCAGTCCCTGACTGATCCCCAGACAGGCCAGTCCCAGCAGGGGCTGATGAAGGACCCGACCAGCCAGCAACCGCGTGTCCATCGGATGGGAGTACTGCTCGTGCGTGTACCACCTGCCAGCCAGGGAGCCAATGCGCCGATGGGGGGCACAGGCTGGCTGGTCTCCAATTACGTGCTGGATTCCCCTGGGGGGACATTGCCCCCGATCGTTCAACCCGCATAGGGGAGCGTGGCCAGGCTGGACATGCGGGCTGTTGACAATGGCCTGCAGAGGCAGCCTGTCAGGCTGCCTCATTGACCCATCTCTCAGCAAGAGATGTGGGAACCTGCCTACAGGGCGAATCAGCCAGGGAGCCGTGGGCAGGTCACCTGCAGCAGCAAGATACAGGGGAGTCCGATAGCCATGCCTTCCTGGATCGAGCCGTACTTGTTGGCTACCACCCTTGCTGTCCTCGTGACCATGCTGGGCGTGATGCCCCGCTTCGTGCGGGAATCACGGACGAATGGGGTCATTCTCCTGGCCCTGGTCGCCTTAGCAGGCGGCAGTGCCGCGGAGTGGTTTCATCAACCCTGGTTGCCGGGTGCCGTGCTGCTGCTGCCTGTACTGGTCTGGCTCTGGGGAAGAAGAGGGGCCTGGAACGCCTGGACCCTCATCGCTGGGGCCTGCCTTTTGCTGCAGACGGTTGCCAGTCTGTTGCCGCTGGGGGTAACCTTGCTCCAATCGTCAGGGATCTCCCGGGCGCTCGGCGCTCTGATGGGAGGAACCCGGATGCTCTCTGTGGTGGCGACCGCTCCTGCTATCTTTGATCTGCTCAACGTGCCTGGCAGAGGTCATTTTCCTGAGCGCGATCGCATGCTCGCGGCGCCAGAACCGTCGCACTGGCCGGGCTGCTGCGTGCAGGTCCCTACCCATAACGAGCCGCCCGAACTGGTGGCCCGTGTCATTCTGCAACTGCTGCGGCAGCAGTATCCCGGGCCGTGGATGATCCAGGTCATTGATAACCATACTCCTGACCCAGCTACCTGGAAACCAATAGCGCGTCTCTGTCAACGCTATCACCAGCGCATCCAGTTTCTCCATCTGGAGCAGTGGCCAGGTTTCAAAGCGGGCGCGCTCAATGAGGGGACCAGGCGCCTGCCAGCGTGGGGAGAACTGATCGCGGTCGTTGACGCTGACGATCTGGCCCATCCCCAGTTCCTGCGAGCGACAGTACGGCACTTTGTCGATCCGAGCGTGGCCTTTGTCCAAACGCCTCAACACTATCGAGCCTGGCAGGGCCATCCCTATTTTGATGGATTGAACTATATGTATGCTGCCTTCTTCGCCACATACCTGGCCAGTCGGCGTGAACCCCATAGCATCATGTGCACGGGCACGATGGGACTCGTGCGACGCAGTAGCCTGGAGGAGGTGGGCCTCTGGGATGAGACCTGTGTGACAGAAGATGCCGAGCTCTCGATCCGCTTGCTTGGCAAGGGCTGGAAGGGCGTCGACGATCACCGTCCCTATGGAGCTGGACTCATGCCCTTTGAATTCGACGCGCTCAAGAAGCAGCGGTTTCGCTGGGCGTTTGGGACCATGCAGTTACTCAAGAAGCACTGGCGCCCCCTGCTGGGACTCTCTTCCCCTGGACGGTATCACTTGACGCTGACACAGCGGCTCTGTTACCTGGGCATCGGCTTCCAATACCTAACCGAGGCTCTGACATTCTGCTCGACTCTCCTGTTGGGGGGGGCTGTCGGTGTTTCTACACTGATGGGGCATCACATGCTCTTGCCGCTCCCTCCCATCTGGCTGATCCCAGTGCTTCTGCTGCTGACCACGGGCATTCGAACGGTATGGGGCTTGCGAGAGGCAACTGGCTGTAAGCCTGGTCAGGCGATCGGAGCGCTCCTCTTCTTCTACGCGCTTTCCTGGGTCACCTGCCAGGCCTGTCTGACAGCTCTGTTCCGCCAGAAAGGGGTGTTTTTGCGGACTCCCAAGATCCGCCCCCAGCATCGGAGATGGCAACGAGCCTTGCTGGTCACGGCTCAGGAGACGCTGCTCTCAGCCGTCTTGGTGGGAGGGGCGCTCGGCATGAGTCTCCTACAGCCTGCCAGCGTCCTGGCTATTGTCCTGTTCCTGTTGCAGGGATTGATCTATGGGATGGCTCCCGTCTGTGCCCTGGCAGCCGAAGGGATCTGGCTCATTCCTCGCCGGCTGCCGGGCACGAACGGCTCCCCTTTCTCAACGCGTCGCCTTGCACCCCCGCCCCCTTCGCTGCTGCAGGAGAGTGCATGGTCAGCATCTCAACACCGCGGCCATTCTGCTGGATGCCACAGTCATTCGCTTGTGGCTGGTTCCGGTAACGATGCAGCTCATGGGAAGACTGAACTGGTGGTTCCCCAGGTTGGCGTTCTCAGGTTCCATGCCTTGGGGCCATCGGTTTCGCTCCATCTCCCGCCCGACGCCAATCAGGCCCTGAGAGGACCCGCTGAGTGGACCACTGATCGGCTGTTCTCAGCTCAACAGAACCCCTCGTTGCAGGTCCTTGTCGAGCGGATACTCATGCAGCTCTTCGCTCAGGTCCTGGATCGACCGGCGGTGTGCATCAAAGGAACCTCGCATTTCTTTGAGAGCGGCAGGGACGCACAAACTCTCGCGGCCCTGCTGTGCGCGATAGAGGAACGACTCCAGATTCGCCTCAGTCCGGAGGAGATCATTGAGCACCCTATCCTGTTTCGATATGCCCATGCTCATTAACACGCTTGTCCCGCCAACTCTGGCTGCTTCTCCGCTCGCTCCCTGGCTGGATCGGCCATTTGCCTTCTTTGGAGCAAGCCTCGGAGGGCTGATCGCCTTTGAACTGGCGCGAGCGCTCTCTACGCGGCATCAGTTGTCACCAGTGGCGCTCTGTGTTGCTGCCTGTCGCGCACCGCATCTTCCAGGCCCCCACCCACTTGAGGGGATGGAGCACTTCTCCGATGAAGAGGTCATCGAGCACGTGCGCGCTCTGGGTGGAACTCCTGAATATGTTCTGGCCGATGCACGTCTCCTGCCGGTTATCCTCCCCAAGCTGCGGGCCGACGCGCTGCTGGAAGCAACCTATGCCTATGTCCCGGACGTTGCACTCGATTGCCCGATCACGGTCTGTGGTGGGGAACAGGATGTGTTCGTGGGCCTCCCCGAACTGGTAGCCTGGCAAGCGCATACGTACAGCACGTTTCGGCTCCAGCAATTTCCAGGAGATCATTTCTTTGTACGTGATGCGCCCGCAAGAGATCGTACTCTCCTGCTGGAGCAGATTGTTAGAGCTTGCTGCAAGACGTGCGAACAGATATCTGCCGATGCACGCCCTGCCCCCGTGCAGCGATGAGGAGAGCATCGTTCGATCTGCTTGGTGACTTTCTTGAGAGGTGTGCAGTAGAAGAAAGAGAGCAGTACATATGCAGATAGATGATGTGCACGCGCTGTTGACAGAGAGCGCACAGCAGGACCTGGTACATCTGGCGACCATGATTGCGCCAAGAGCATTGACTCTGCTCCAGGTTGAACCGGAGGATTCCTTCGAGATCATCCGAGCGGGAATCGCCCAGCAATCACAGCCGATGATCCTCGCACTCCCCGAGCATGGTCCCGCCCTGAGCTGTAATGAGCATTTCGCGCGTCTTGCTGAAGTCTCGGCACCACCCATTGTCGGGATCGTTGTACCGGACAGCCGCTTGGAGGCGCTGGCTCCCCTTGCTTATCAGTATGGAATGCAGCTCTTCCCTTCGCTGGAACTGGTACTGAGGACTGACGCTGCGCTGCGGTCGAGGGCCATTTTACCAGATGGAGCATCGCAAAGCCAGAGCACGTCTGGCGTCAGGTTGACCAGGGCCTCGTCTCCTGTCGCCTCCGACTCAGACGCTGGAGCAATCAGTTCCGGGCAATCCCCGTCTTTTCAGAATCAGGAACCAGTGTCTGGTCACATGCCAGGTGTTCTCGACCCAGCGGATGCCAGCTGGCTTCTCTCGGGGGAGACACCGCTGCCGGAAACGATCCTGCCGCCGCCTTCAGCTCCCGGGCAGACGCAGAAGCGACGTCTGCCCGGCCTGGGCCTTCGTACAAAACTGGCGCTGCTCGCGCTTGTTGGCATGATCACCCTGGTGCTCTTCGCACTCCTCTGCTCGGTGCTGGTCGCTTCTCCATCAGCCACGCTGGTGGAACCTCCAACGGCTACGTTCGTAGGGACTCTGGCATTTGGCAGTAGTGGTCAACTCGATCCATAAAGGTGTGCCGCCGGGGACCCCTGGATTCATCCAGGGGAGGAAGGCGGCCCCCTCTGGCTCTCTGCCGGGGGTTGACATGGCGGCCTCTTCCC
>NZ_JADGIA010000122.1 GCF_019683635.1 Thermogemmatispora sp.
GGTGGAGCTGATCTATCCGGTGGCGATGGAGGCGGGCGTGCGCTTTGCCATTCGCGAGGGTGGCCGCACCGTCGGCGCGGGCGTCTGCACCGAGGTGCTCGAATAAGCGGCAGAGCCAGAGGCTCACTCGATCAGAGGCAAAGGCCAGGCCAAAAGGAGGCAAGAGACAATGGCTACCGGAGCGAAACAGCGCATCCGCATTCGCTTGAAAGCCTACGACCATCGCATTCTGGATCAGTCGGCGATGCAGATCGTCGACACGGCGCAGCAGACCGGAGCACGTGTCTCTGGACCTGTACCGCTGCCCACAGAGATCCAGAAATTCACCGTGATCCGTTCGCCCTTTATCGATAAAGACTCGCGTGAGCAGTTTGAGATTCGCACTCACAAACGCCTGATCGACATCGTCGATCCGACCAACAAGACGGTCGAAGCGCTCACGCGCTTGAATCTGCCCGCAGGTGTCGACATCGAGATCAAGCTGTAGGCGGATAGGCCGGACAGCATCTTCGCCTCTGGCCGTCAGCCTGCCAGGAGAGCGCAAGCGAACGGGACAGAACGGCAGCACCGCGAATGGTCGCGCGGGTCGCTCAGTCCCGTTCACTCTCCTTAGAGAGAGGATCTTGCACCAGGTCAGGCTGGCTGATGTGGGTCAGGGCGAAGAGCCTTCGTCTGGTTCCATCCCTCCCTACAGAGGAGAGTAGGTAGAGAGTATGCTCAATGGATTGTTGGGCAGGAAAGTGGGCATGACGCAGGTGTTCGGGCCGGATGGCAATGCCATCCCTGTAACCGTCATTGAAGCAGGCCCGTGCATCGTTACCCAGATCAAGACCACTGCCCGTGATGGCTACGAAGCAGTCCAGATTGGCTTTGAGCCGATCCCCGTCAAGCGTACGACGCGCCCGCTACTTGGGCACCTGGGTCACCGGCTGCCGCTCTTAAGGGCCCAGCGCCGCCGTCTGCAGCAGTATCAGCAGGAGCAGCGCGCCAAGGCCCGCGGCCAGGAAGAGGGGGCTGAGGGCGGGAGCGCAGCGCAGGCGTCCGAAGAAAAGAAGCCAGACAAGCAGATTCAGAAGCTGCTGACCTTGCAGGAGAACCGCCAGCGCCGTCCGGGGCCGGAGCTGGGACCTTTCCGCATCCTGCGCGAGGTCAAACTTGAGGAAGGGACTTCGCCCGACAAACTAGAGCTGGGCGCCCGTTTTGACGTCAGCCTCTTTAAGGTTGGTGAATTCGTGGATGTGATCGGCACCTCCAAAGGAAAGGGATTCCAGGGCGGCGTCAAGCGTCACGGCTTTGCAGGCGGCCCCAAAACGCATGGACAGTCGGATCGTCATCGTGCACCCGGCTCCATTGGCTCCGGTACCACCCCCGGGCGCGTACTCAAGGGCCTGCGCATGGCCGGCCACATGGGCAATGCGCGCGTCACAGTCAAACGGCTACGAGTGATTCAGGCCGACCCGGAGCGCAATCTGCTGGTAGTCAAGGGTTCGGTGCCCGGTGCGAATGGCGGCCTGCTCATGATTAGGAAGCATAAGAGGTAGGTAACGGCGATGCCCTCGACGACAGTTTATAACATGGCCGGCGAGGCCGTGGGAGAGCTTGAGCTAAACGAGCAGGTCTTCGGGATCACGCCCCATATCCCGGTGCTCCACCAGGTGGTCACCGCCCAGCTGGTCAACCGCCGCCAGGGCACCGTCTCCACCAAGCACCGTGGCGAGGTCTCGGGAGGAAATAAGAAGCCGTACCGGCAGAAAGGCACCGGTCGGGCGCGCCAGGGAAGCATTCGCGCGCCCCACTTCCGCCACGGTGGCGTGGTCTTTGGGCCGCGGCCTCGCATCTATCATCACGACGTGCCACGCAAGATGCGGCGCCTGGCGATCCGCTCGGTGCTCTCGGATAAAGTGGCTAACAATCGCCTGATTGTTGTGGACCGGCTCCAGCTGGAGCGGCCCCGCACCAAAGATATGCTAGAGGTGCTCAGCAAGCTGCCTGTCGGCGACAGCAAGCGTGTGCTGCTGATGCTGCCGCAGCGCGATGAGAACGTCTTGCTCTCGGCGCGCAACATTCCAGGCACCAAGGTTGAGCATGTCTGTGCCATCAATGTGGTAGAGCTGCTGAAGCACGACAGTGTCATCATGCCGGTGCCGGCTGTGCGCTGGCTGGAATACGTCTTCGGTGAAGGGTTGAGCGCCGAGGAGGCCAGCCAACGAATTGCCGAAGCCGAGGGCGAGGTCGAGGCCCAGGCGGAGGCTGCGGCGCAGGAGGAGCCTCAGAGCGAGGCCAGTGCCGACGCTGAGGCCGCCGGCGATAGCGAGGAGGGGTAGGCCGTGGAGATCACCGAGGTTCTGCGTCACGGAATCATCACGGAAAAATCGGTCAAGCTCCAGGAGCAGCACAACCAGTATACCTTTAAGGTGGCGCCAGAGGCCACGAAGATCGACGTGCGCCGCGCCGTCGAGCAGCTCTTCAATGTGAAGGTGCTCAAGGTCAACATTATCAATGTGCCCGGCAAGAAGCGCGTCCTGCGCCGGCGGGGAGCCCTGCCGCGCGTCATCCACGGGCAGCGCTGGAAAAAGGCCATTGTGACCATCCAGCCGGGTCAGACCATTGAGGCGTTGAAGGCATAAGGGGAAAAGCAATGCCAGTAAAGCAGTATAAGCCAACGACACCCGGGCGGCGCGGCATGACGGTTTCGACCTTCGAAGAGATCACGAAGACGGAGCCGGAGAAGTCGCTGATCAAGCCGCTCAAAAAGCATGCCGGTCGCAACAACCAGGGCCGGATCACCACCCGCCATCGAGGCGGAGGGGCGAAGCGAGCCTATCGGATCATCGACTTCAGGCGCAACAAGCTGGGCGTGCCGGCCAAAGTGGCCGCTATCGAGTACGATCCTAATCGCTCGGCTCGCATAGCTCTCCTGCATTACGTTGATGGCGAGAAGCGCTACATTATCGCGCCGCTCGGGCTGAAGGTGGGCGACTACGTGATGGCGGGGCCGGACGCCGACATCAAGCCGGGCAATGCCCTGCCGCTCAAGAACATTCCGGTTGGCACCACCATTCATAACATTGAGCTGGTGCCCGGGCGCGGGGGCCAACTGGTGCGCAGTGCTGGTGTGGGGGCGCAGCTGATGGCTAAGGAGGGTGAGTATGCTCTCATTCGCCTGCCTTCGGGCGAGCTGCGCTACGTGCACAGCCGCTGCATGGCCACCGTTGGTCAGGTTGGCAATCCCGACCATGAGAACATCACCATCGGCAAGGCGGGCCGTTCCCGCCATATGGGCCGACGGCCTGCGGTGCGCGGCGCGGCCATGAACCCCTGTGACCATCCGCACGGCGGTGGCGAAGGACGCGCGCCGCGCGGCGGCCAGCCGCAGACGCCCTGGGGCAAGCCCGCCCTCGGTGTCAAAACGCGGCGCAACAAGCGGACCGATCGCTTCATTGTCCGTCGGCGCAACGCTGGTCGACGCTAGCGAGTGAGCCGGCCAGACAGGCACAGGTAGGAGGAGGAGAAAGAAAGCATGTCGCGCTCGCGTAAGAAGGGACCATACATTCACGAATCGCTGAGGAAGAAGGTCCTGGCGATGCGGCGCAGCGGTGAGCGCCGCCTGATCAAGACCTGGTCGCGCGCCTCAACCATCTTCCCCGAGATGGTTGGCTTGACCATCGGCGTGCACAATGGCAAAACCCATGTGCCGATCTATATCACCGAGAACATGGTAGGCCACAAGCTGGGAGAATTCGCTCCCACGCGGCACTTCCGCGGTCACTCGGGGGGGAAGAGCGAGCGGACCACCTCGGTTCGCTAGCCTGCTCTCTCCTCCCATCCCTGGCGGAAGGCCAGCGGAGCCATCTTTGATGGAGTAGGAGATGCAAGTCAGGGCTATTGCGAGAAACATAGGCATTTCGCCGCGTAAGTTGCGCCTGGTCACCGATGCGGTCAAGGGACTGCGTGTCAGCGAGGCGCTGCCGGTTCTTGATTTCCTGCCCAACGCCGGGGCCAGGCCGGTCAAGAAGGTGATCCAGTCGGCGGTCGCTAACGCAGAGAACAACTACAATCTCGATCCCGACCAGCTCTACATTCTTAACATTGTGACAGACGAGGGGCCACGTCAGAAGCGCTTCAGGGCCCGCTCGCACGGACGATGGTCGTACATCATCCGCCGCTCCAGTCATGTCACAGTCATCGTTTCGGATGATCGAGCCGACCTGGGACGCTAACGAATTGAGCGAGCGAAGTGCAGTGAAGGAGGAGCACGTCAGTGGGACAGAAGGTTCATCCCACAGGGTTCAGGCTCGGCATTATCAAAACCTGGCTTTCTCGCTGGTATGCTGAGCGTGACTACAAAGACCTGCTCGCGGAGGACAGGCTGATCCGCGAGACAATCAATCGCGAACTGGCCAACGCGGCGGTCTCGCGCATTGAGATCGAGCGTGCGGCGGCGACGCAGGTATCGGTAACTATTCATACGGCCAGGCCTGGCATCGTGATCGGTAAGAATGGCGAGAAAGTGGACCGGCTGCGCAATCTGCTGGAGTCGAAAATCCATAAGCGAGTGCGCCTCAACATTGTGGAGATTCGTCAGCCGGAGCTGGATGCCTATCTGGTTGGTCGCACGATCGCTGAGCAGCTTGAGAAGCGTGTCTCGTTTCGGCGCGCCATGAAGCAGGCTGTGCAGAAGGCCATGCGCTCCAATGCCAAAGGGATCAAGGTCATTGTGAGCGGGCGCCTCGGAGGTGCGGAAATCGCACGCAGCGAGAAAGAGGTCGAGGGGAAGGTGCCCCTGCATACCTTGCGCGCCGATATCGACTATGGGCAGACGGAGGCCCACACGACCTATGGTGTGATTGGGGTCAAGGTCTGGATCTATAAGGGGGACGTGCTCCCCGGCAAAGGCCCGGGTCCCGAGGGACAGGAGGCTGCCCCGCAGCCAGCGCTGTTGCCGCGTGAGGTCGGCGTGGGCGAGAGGCGCATGCCCGACCGCCGCGAGCGACCCGACCGCCGCGAGCGACCCGAGCAGCGCGGCCCGCGTCCGCGGCCTGAGCACGCTCAGGGACGTCCTGGGCGTGAGCGCGGCCAGGCTCAGGGTGGTCAGCAGGGCCAGGCTCAGGGGGAGCGTGAGCGAGGTCAGCGTCCGCCACGCGGCGAGCGCGAGGGCCAGCAGGGGCAGGGGCGCCAGGGTCGTCCGCAGCGTCCGCCTCGTCCACCACGGGCTGATCAGGGTCAGCGCGGCGGCGAGCAGGGACGCCAGGCTCAGCAGTCCGAGTCGCAGCCGTCGGCTCAGCACCAGCAGCACCAGCCAAGACAGCAGCAGCATCATCAGCACCAGCACCAGCAACAACAACAGCAACAACAACAACAGCAGCAGCAGTCTGTCCAGGGCCCGGCACCGACACCGACTGCTCCGTCTGAGCAGGCAGCCCCACCGACTGCCGCTGAGCAGCCACGGGGCGGCGAGCAGTCTTCTGCGGGCGGTGCTGAGGAGTAAGCAGGCTGGATCAGGGCACGCGGTGGACAGGTAGGCCAGCGTCTCCGAGCGAACGAGCCAGGTCCAGCGGAGAGTAAGCTGGCGTAGCTAGCGACAGACGAGGAGAGCAGACGCATCAGCCCCGACCGGCCCGGGCCGCAACAGCAGGCAGATCAAGAGGCGGGGCTACCTGTGGCAAAGAGGAGAAAAGGCAGCCATGTTACTGGCACCGAGACGTCCAAAGTATCGCAAACAGCATCGCGGTCGCCTTAAGGGGACCGCTCATCGCGGCAATACGATCGCCTTTGGCGATTATGGCTTGCAGGCCCTGGAACCCTGCTGGCTGGAAGCGCGCCAGATCGAGGCCGCTCGTATTGCCATTACGCGCTTCATGAAGCGCGGCGGCAAGGTCTGGATTCGCGTCTTTCCCGATAAGCCCGTGACCGCGAAACCGGCGGAGACGCGCATGGGCAAGGGGAAAGGCGCCCTCGACCACTGGGTAGCGGTGGTCAAGCCCGGACATATGATCTTCGAGATCAGTGGCGTGAGCGAGGAGATCGCCAGGGAAGCCGCACGCCTGGCAAGCCATAAGTTGCCAATCGCCACACGCTTTGTAGTCAAAGGGGAGGCGGAGCGTGCCGAAGCTTAAAGAGCGTCGCCAGCAGATTCGCGAGATGTCGCTGCCAGAAGCCCAGCGCGAGCTGAAAGAGCTGCGTACCAAGCTCTTCAATCTGCGCCTGCAGAAGCAGCGCGGGGAAGTCAAAAACACGCGCATCTTCGCCCAGACTCGTAAAGATATCGCTCGCCTGCTTCACCATATCTCACAGCTGGAGGCTGAGCAATGACCCAGAAAACAACCGAGCAGAATGCGGCCACGCTCAGCTCAACCGGAGGGCGACCGCTGCACCGGCGCCCGCAGAAGGTGGGGCTGGTGATCAGCAACAAGATGGATAAGACCATCGTTGTTGCTGTAGAGCGGCTCAAGATGCATCCGCTCTACAAGAAAACCTATCGTCAGACAAAACATTTCTATGCGCATGATGAGAACAACATCTGTCAGATTGGGGATATCGTGCGCATCGAAGAATGCCGCCCGCTGAGCAAGCTCAAGCGTTGGCGCCTGATCGAGGTGATCAAGCGCGGCAGCGGCGTGGTCCCGGTTGAGCAGGTGCTGGGCCAGGAGATCACCAGTGAGCTGGAGCGGGTCCAGCGGGGTGCTGGCCAGGAGGCGCTGGGCGGGCAGAATGAGCAGCAAGCAGAGGAGGGAGCCGAATGATCCAGCCCCAGACTCGTCTCAAGGTTGCCGACAACACAGGCGCCAAGGAGATCATGTGCATTCGTGTCCTTGGCACCTCGAACAAGAAGTATGCCACGGTTGGTGATGTCATCAAGGCCAGCGTCAAAAGTGCCGCTCCCAATGGTCAGGTCAAAAAAGGCGAGGTGGTCACCGCGGTAGTGGTGCGCGTCGCCAAGGAGTACGCGCGTCCGGACGGCTCCCACATTCGTTTTGACGATAATGCAGCCGTTCTGATTGGCGCTGGCAACAACCCCCGAGGAACACGTATCTTTGGTCCGGTGGCCCGCGAGCTGCGCGAGAAAAACTATGTTCGTATCCTCTCGCTCGCGCCAGAAGTGCTCTGAGGGAAGGTGAGGAAAGAAGGTAGAGACGATGGCTGTCAAGACAAAAGCGAAGGAAGAGAAGCGGCCTCTGCACCGGGCCAAAATGAACATCAAGAAGGGCGACACGGTACTGGTCATCGCGGGCAAGGATCGAGGCAAGCAGGGGACAGTGGTCAGGGCGCTGCCGCAGCTCAACAAGGTCATCGTCGAGGGAGTCAACCTTGTGAAGCGGCACCAGAAGCCGCAGGGGCAGCTGCGTCAGGGAGGCATCATTGAGAAAGCCATGCCCATCCATGTCTCTAACACTATGCTGATCTGCACAGAGTGCGGTCAGCCAACGCGCGTGGCCCATGAGCGTCGTCCGATGGGAGCTGATCAAAAGCTCCGCCCGGTGCGTATCTGCAAGAAATGTGGCAAGGTCATTGCTGATCGGACGAGGAGTGCGTAGAGATTATGGCAGCACGCTTGAAGGAGAAGTATCTCAAGGAGGTGGTACCGGCCCTGCAGAAGGAGTTCAATTACAGGAATCCGATGCAGGTGCCGCGCATCCACAAGGTGGTCATTAATATTGGGATGGGCGAGGCCATTCAGAACGCCAAGGCGATGGAGGCGGCGGTGAACGATCTCTCGCTCATTACCGGTCAGCGCCCGGTCATTACCCATGCGCGGCGCTCGGTGGCCTCGTTCAAGGTGCGCAAGGGCATGCAGATCGGCTGCATGGTGACGCTGCGGGGCGAGCGCATGTATTACTTTCTTGATAAGCTGATGAATGTCGCTCTGCCGCGTCTGCGCGATTTCCAGGGGGTCTCTCCGGATTCCTTCGACGGGCGTGGCAACTATACGCTAGGCTTGCGTGAGCAGCTCGTCTTTCCCGAGATTGACTATGACAAGATCGATAAGGTCCGGGGCATGGAGGTCAGCATTGTGACCACGGCACGCTCCGATGAGGAAGGGCGGCGTCTGCTCAGCCTGCTCGGGATGCCCTTCAGGAGGTAGGATCGATGGCCAAGATCTCGATGATCGTTAAGGCTCAGCGCAAGCCCCGTTTTAAGGTGCGCCAGCACAACCGCTGTCGGGTCTGCGGTCGCCCGCGTGCCTACATGCGCAAGTTTGGCCTGTGCCGCATCTGTTTCCGTGAGCGGGCCTTGCGTGGTGAGCTGCCCGGTGTGACGAAATCAAGCTGGTAGGTTCAGCAATCGCCCAGGTCGGCAGCGTGAAAGAGCGAGCGCGCGTGTGCGTACGGGCTGGCTGCGACGGGGCGGGCCGCTGGGCTGCCTGGCTCCAGCAAACAAGATGCCTGCCCGAGACCGCTGGGCTAGACGGTTAGACGGTCAGACGGTTAGACGGTTAGACGGTCGAACGAACGAATGAATGAGTGCCTGAACTGGGTGAGTGTGTCAGTGACCGACGAACGCTCGTTCTTTCATGATCGTGGAGGTGTTGTACTATGAACATGACCGATCCCATCGCGGATATGCTCACCCGCATCCGCAATGCGATCATCGCGCGGCACACGCGGGTCTCGATTCCGGCCTCCAAGATGAAGTTGGCCATTGCGCGTGTGCTCAAGGAAGAGGGCTACATTAAAGATATCGAAGTGATCAAGGATAATCCCCAGGGGACGATTCGCATCACCTTGCGCTATGTCGATAAGAAGCCGGTGCTGACCCAGCTGGAACGTGTGAGTAAGCCTGGGCGCCGTGTCTATGCCAAGCGCAAGGATATTCCCCTGGTGCGGGGTGGGCTGGGGGTTGCCATTCTGTCCACTCCCAAGGGCGTGATGACGGGACGCAAAGCCTATCAGCTCGGTCTTGGGGGCGAGGTTATCTGTCACGTCTGGTAGACGGGAGGTAGACACGTGTCGCGTATAGGGCGTATGCCGATCCCGATCCCGCCGAAGGTCGAGGTCAGCTGGAACGAGGACAATCTGGTTACTGTCAAAGGCCCAAAGGGCGAGCTGTCTCTCAAGATCCCCTCGTCTCTCTCGCTGACCCTGGAAGATGGCACGCTCAAGGTGGCGCGCCAGTCCGATAGTAAGCTGCATCGCTCTCAGCATGGCCTTTACCGCACGCTGATCAATAACATGGTGGTCGGCGTGACCCAGGGCTACAGCAAGCAGCTAGAGATTTATGGTACTGGTTACCGTGCCACCAAGGTGGGCGATAACCTGGTGATCATGGTGGGCTATTCCCACCCGGTTGAGGTGCCTCCGCCGCCAGGCATCTCGTTCACGGTCGACGGGGTTGACTCTGTGACCAAGGCCACCAAGGTCAGTGTGGTCGGGATCGATAAGCAGAAGGTGGGCGAAATGGCGGCCATCATCCGCCGCATTCGCGAGCCGGAGCCTTACAAGGGCAAAGGCATCCGCTACGCTGGCGAGGAGATCCGGCGCAAGGCCGGTAAGGCCGGTAAGACGGGCAAGGCCGGCGGCGGTAAGAAGAAGTAACGCTTGCCTGCTGGCAAGCCAGCTTAGTTGGCCTTGCCCCTGGCTGGCCTGTAGGCGGGCCAGCTCACTGGGGCCGATCGATCGATCGATCTAGCTATCTATCGATCTATCACTGTATCACTGGCGCAAGCAAGCCCATCTGCGATGAGGAGGGACGTAGTGCCGATCACGTCCCTTGCAGCGTCGGTTCATCTTTCTTTATTACTCTTATAGAGAAGAACAGGGGCACGTTCTCATGATCAAGACGTTCAATGCGAACAAGGCGCGGCTGCGTCGGCACCAGCGGATACGTCGCCGAGTCAAGGGCACAGCGGAACGACCACGTTTGAATGTGTTCCGCAGCGCTCGTCATATCTATGCCCAGATTATTGACGATACCCTGGGCCTGACACTGGTCGCGGCCTCCTCGTTGGAGGCAGCTCTGCGCGATTTCCAGCCGGCACCGCCTCCCGAGTCGGCGGCCCCCCAGGTGGAAGCCGCTCCAGAGGAGGAGGTAGTGGTCGAAAGCGCGGCGGAGGCTGCGCCTTCACGCCGGGCGGCGCGGGCTGCAGCGCGGTCCCAGGCCCAGAGCCAGCAGGCCCGGGGCGGTAAAGGCAGTCAGCAGCAGCGGGGCCGTCCGCCGACGCAGGTCAAGACTGTTCTGCCCAGCGCTCAAAAAGGCGAGAAGAAAACGCCCGTCGAGGCGTTGGCTGCTATTGCCTACAATCGCAAAGTCGCTATTGCGCGCGAGGTTGGCAGGTTGCTCGCGCAGCGCGCGAAAGAGAAGGGGATCGAGAAGGTCGTCTTTGACCGTGGAGGCTACGCCTATCATGGACGCGTAGCCGCCCTTGCCGAAGGGGCGCGTGAAGGCGGCCTACAGTTCTAGGTCAGGTAGGTAGGCACGAGCACGAGGAGGAACATGCCGAGAATAGATGCGTCGAAGCTGAACCTGGAAGAGATCGTGGTCGAAGTCACCCGCGTCTCCAAGGTCGTTAAGGGCGGGCGCCGCTTCAGCATCCGGGCGCTCGTGGTAGTTGGGGACCGCAATGGCCACGTTGGCTATGGCATGGGGAAGGCCGCCGAGTATACCGAAGCGATTCGCAAGGCCGCTGAGGATGCCAAAAAGCATCTGATTCATGTGCCATTGACCGGCACGACCATCCCCTTCATGGTCAAGACGACCTTTGGAGCCTCGCAGGTAATGCTCAAACCCGCCGCGCCCGGTACCGGGGTCATCGCTGGGGCGGCGGTGCGCGCCGTGGTGGAGCTGGCTGGTATTCGCGATATCCTGACAAAGGTCATTGGCAGCTCCAACCGCGCCAATACCGTCGGCGCCTGCATTGAGGCCCTCAAGGAACTGCGCTCGCCCGAGGAAGTGGCGGCCCTGCGCGGCAAGACAGTGGTCGAGCTGCTGGGACGACGCCGCGCTGAGCGTCTGGCGGCAGCTGCGGCAAGCGCTGCCGAGCAGGCGGCGGCCCTCCGCGCTGCCCGCGAGGAGGAGGCGCGTGAACAGCGGGCTCTGCGCCGTGCCGCCCGCGAGCGCGCCGAGCGCACGGAACGTCGTGGAGAGCGCCGTCGCTAGACCGACCCCACTCGCTTGCTCTCATTCGCTCGCTTCTGCGCAGCCTCGCCGTTCGGCTTAGCCTGGCTCGGCTCGGCTCGACTCGGCTTGACTCGGCGACGCTGCGGCTTGTGGTCCTGGAGGGAGACGGAGGTGGGGATAGGGGGACAGCAGAGAGGGGAGCGATGCTGAGCAGAGCAGGATGAGCGCCAGAGTGTTGAGGAGAGAGACTGTTATGGCAAAGCTGCGCATCAAGTGGGTGAAGAGTACGATTGGCTACGCGCAGGATCAGCGGGAGACTATCCGCTCGCTCGGACTGCGCAAGCTCCAGCAGGAAGTGGTGCGCGAGGATACGCCCACGACTCGCGGTATGATTCAGAAGGTGAGACACCTGGTCAAGGTGGAGGAGATAGCATCATGAAACTGTCTGATCTGCGACCAGCTCCTGGTTCGCATAAGCGGTCGAGACGAGTTGGGCGAGGACATGGCTCGGGACGCGGTAAGACCGCAGGCCGCGGTACCAAGGGTCAGAAGGCGCGCACCGGTGGAAAGGTCAGCCAGGCTTTTGTGGGAGGTCAGACGCCGCTGTCGCAGCGCCTGCCGTTCCTGCGAGGCATTGGCAATAGCAACGCTCCTTTCCGAAAGGAATACGCTGTTGTTAATGTCGAGAGCCTGGAGCGCTTCTTTGAGCCAGGGGCCCAGGTGACACCAGAAACCCTGGCTGAGAAGCACCTGCTCTCGTCTACTGAGAGCCGCGGCCTGGTCAAGATCTTGGGCGATGGCGAGCTGCATCGCCCGCTGACAGTCCGGGCCCACAAGTTTTCAGAAAGCGCGCGTGCCAAGATCGAGGCCGCCGGTGGCAGTATCGAAGTGATCCCGGTCAAGGTCTACGAGAAGACGAAGCGCCGCAAAGATCAGAGGAAGCTGGCTCAGGGTGCGCAGGCCCAGGCTTAAGCCTTGTGCCTGCCTGAGCCAGTCTTTCCTGTCTCCCACCCAGGCGGGTCAGCCAGATCGCTGGCCGGCCAGCCTGGTCTGACGCGGTGAGCAGCAGCTGGCCAGGCGGTGTATCTCTGCTGATGAGTATGCTGAGGGCAATATCCGATGACCAATGCGGCCAGGGCTACTCTTGGCCGGGAAGGGAAGGACCCCAGGCTCTGGCCCAGAGCCAGGAGGCTGCTTATCCGCGCGACGCTTATTGTGAAAGGAGCCATCCATGTTAGGACGGCTGCTCAGGGTCTGGTCTATTCCCGACCTGCGCAAGAAAATTATCTTTACGCTGATCATCCTGCTGCTCATGCGGGTGCTGGCGCACATCACAGTCCCGCTGACCCACCAGCAGGAGCAAACGCTGGCCAGCCTCTTCACGAGCGGTCAAAATCAGAATCTGGGCCAGTTACTCGGCCTTCTGGACATCTTTTCAGGGGGATCGCTCCAGACCTACTCGATCATCGCCATGAGCGTCTACCCCTACGTCACGGCGACCATCGTGATGCAGCTGCTCTCACCGATCATTCCGGCACTCCATCGCCTCATGGAAGAGGGCGAGGCCGGACGGCTCAAGTTCAGCCAGATTACGCGCATCATCACGGTCCCTCTGGCCTTTCTCCAGGCGCTGGGTAGCGCGGCCATCTTTGTGAGGGTGGGAGTCCTCGATGCCAGCACCTTCAGCCTCTTTGGTCCCAACTGGCTGCAGACGCTGGCGATTCTTCTCTCGCTGACCACGGGAACGATGATCCTGGTCTGGTTCGGCGAGCTGATCACGGAGTATGGCGTCGGCAATGGCATCTCGATTATCATCCTGGGGAACATTGTGACCCGCCTGCCCACCCTGGTGCAGCAGGGTTACCTCTCCAGCACCACCACGGGCGGCGCGAGCAGCAGCATTCTCAACCTGGCCGTGCTCGGGCTGATCGCCGTGGTCACCATTGCCGGCATCGTCTATATCTACCTGGGACAGCGACGTATTCCGATTCAGTATCCTACCAAGCGCATCGTCGGACGGGGGATGCTGGTCGGCTCGGCGCAGACCACCTATATTCCCATGATGGTCAATAGCGCCGGCATGATTCCCCTGATCTTTGCCAACTCGGTCTTGCTCTTCCCGACCGTGATCTCCCAGTATCTGGCCAGCAGCAATGCCAGCTGGCTCACGACGGCGGCGAGTTGGCTCAGCAGTACCGTGCTCAATACAACGCTGCCCTGGTACTGGCTGTTCTACTTTGTGCTGGTGGTCGCCTTTACCTACTTCTACGCCGATCTGGTCTGGGACCAGCAGAATATCGCTGAGAATCTGCAGAAGCAGGGCGCTCACATTCCTGGCTATCGCCCAGGCGAGCAGACACGTGTCTACTTGAAAACGCTGCTGAGACGGGTGACGCTTGGCGGCGCGCTCTTCCTGGGCATTCTGGCGGTCTTGCCCTATCTGGCCAGAACCCAGATGCTCAGCTCGACCGCCCTGCTGGTCGTAGTGGCGGTGGCGTTGGATACCATCAGACAGCTTGAAGCACAAGTTGTCATGCGCAATTACTCGGGTTTCCTGTCGTAGGTCGGCGAGGCGCGATGGTGCGCCTCGTCCGCTTCCATCGGAGGAGAAACGGTGCTGATCATTCTCATTGGCGCTCAAGGGTCGGGCAAAGGGACCCAGGCGAAAGCGCTCTCTCAGGAACTTGGGATTCCGCACGTTGCCAGCGGAGATCTGTTTCGTAAGGAAGTCGCTGAAGGCACTGAGCTGGGCCTGAAAGCCAAAGACTATCTGGATCGCGGTGAGCTGGTCCCTGACGAGCTGACCATCACCATGATCCTGGGTCGACTGGCCCGTCCCGATTGTGCCAGGGGGGCCTTGCTGGATGGCTTCCCGCGAACTATTGCCCAGGCGGAGGCTCTGGATAAAGGGCTGCAAGCCGTTCAGAGGCAGGTCGATCTGGCCGTTTATCTGGAGGTACCACGTGAGGAATTAGTGCGGCGGCTGTCGGGTCGCTATATCTGTCGCGCCTGCCAGCATGTCTACAACATCTATAGCAAGCCACCTAAGGTTCCGGGTGTCTGCGATATCGATGGAAGCGAACTCTACCAGCGCTCCGACGATGTCGGCGAGGCGGTCGAACGGCGGCTGGATATCTTCTTTAAGGAGACAATCCGCCTGCTCGACTACTATGCGACCCAGGGGAAGCTGGCAAAGGTCAATGGCAATCAGAGCATCGACGAGGTTCATCAAGAGTTGCTCTCGACTATCAAAGGCTATGAACAAGGTCAGCATGGGTCGGCCTGATCCGTCGCCTGCCCCCACGGGCGGGCCTGGAGGGCTGGCGCTGCGCGCTTTGGCTCTGGCTCGCCCCAGCCCGGCCACCCATGAGGAGAGTTGATTGTGGCGATTATCATAAAATCAAAGGAAGAGCGCGAGCGGATTCGGGAGACGGGCCGGATTGTCGCCGCGGTTCTGGCCGAGCTACGTAGCGCCGTTCGCCCCGGTATCACTACTGGCGACCTGGACCGCCTGGCGGCGGAGGCGCTGCAGCGCTATGGAGCAAAGTCAAGCTCGCTCGGCTACCACGGCTACCCTGGTCATCTGTGTACGTCGGTCAACGATGAGGTGGTGCATGGAATCCCGGGCAAGCGCGTGCTCCAGGAAGGCGATATTATCAGCCTCGACCTCGCCGCTAACTATCAGGGCTGGCATGCCGATGCCGCTATCACCATCGGCGTGGGCGAGATTAGCCCCGAGCTGAAACGCCTGCTCAAAGTGACCGAGGATGCCCTCTATCGCGGCATTGCCGCGGCTCGGGCCGGCAATCGCCTGCTGGATATCAGCCGCGCTATTCAGCAGTTCGTGGAGAGCGCCGGCTTCTCGCTGGTGCGTCAGTGGGGCGGCCACGGCGTTGGGCGTAGTATGCATGAAGATCCCCAGGTGCTGAACTACGTCGAACCTGGCCTACCCAATCCGGCTCTGCGACCCGGGATGGTGCTGGCCATCGAGCCAATGGTCAATATGGGCGGGAAGGAGACGCGCGTCCTCCCCGATCGCTGGACTGTGGTGACGGCTGATCATAGCTACTCTGCACATTTCGAGCATACCGTTGCCATCACAGAAGGCGATGCCGAGATCCTGACTCTCTGAGAGGGAGACAAGCAGCCAACAGGCACAGCGAGATCAACAGGGCTGGCTGTGAAGGCAGACCCAGGCAGGCACAATGCTGCTGGTAAGTTACCTGCCTGCCTTCTTTGGCGGAGCCTCCCCTGACCAATCTCTTGGCTGGCTCGTTCCGTTTCACTGCAGTGAGCAAGCGCGCAAACGAATGGGCGAGCGGACGGGACGAGCGAGCAAAAGCCAGGTGCTACGGCGAGGCGGCGACTGGCTAACCCAGCCGGGGAACAAGACATCCAGTTCTGGTAGAAAGAGGGTCTGCCCCTCGACTTTCCCGAAGGTTTGTGCTATAATTCGCAGTTGGTCGCAGCAGTCTTCCCTGCTGCTTTTTGCCACTCTGGAAAAGCACACAAGTCGTAGGGACAAACGACCTTCTC
>NZ_JADGIA010000350.1 GCF_019683635.1 Thermogemmatispora sp.
TGTTCTGCAGCACCAGGTTGACGCTGAAGCCGCCAGGCCACTGGCTGACGACGCTGTAGCTGACCTGGCAGTAGCTGGCGGCGTGCACCCGCGCCTGACCGCCAAAGAGTCCCGTCAGCAGCAGGACGGGCAGCGCCAGCAAGGCCAGCAGCTGCTTGCGTTTCCACAAGCTCTGTCGTCGAATGGAGTGCGGTGTCATGCTCCGTCGTGCTTCCTTTCCTTGCACGAGTCTCGCTGCTGCCGCTCCTCGTCCTGCAGAACCCGACTAGCAGGTTCTGCAGGCTGGGGGAGGGAGCGGGAGCTTCCTTGCATTCCTGCTGGTTGTGGAATCGGTACCGAAAACGCTTACGTAAGCGTTTTCAAATAGAATATAGTCGGGGGTTGGGGGCTTTGTCAAGGCCCCTGTGAAATTTTTCAGGGGGAGCGCGGCGGAGGCTCTTGAGAAGCGCTACGCTGTCAACGACCCCTGGCTTGAGCCAGGGGCTTGCCCGCAGCCTCGTCGGCCCGGGCTTCGGGGGCACTTCGACGGCAGCCCACTGCCCCGTAGGACAGTACAGCGGTATGCCTGGATTGATCCTTCTGCCCCCCGCCAGATGGTGTAGAATGGATCTGCTTGCGCCACAGGAGACGTGAGGGGGCGAGCTGAGCCGGACCAGGGTAGGCGAGAGGTGGGCGGACCGTCTTGCTGGGGCGTGCGTGAGTGAGAGATGGCCAGGCGGCCTACGTAGCGAGCCTGGCAGACAACAGAGAAAGGATGAGACAGCGAGAAGATGGCTTTTGCTTTCGATAGAGATGCCGTGCTGGCCCAGGTCTACCGCGAGGTGGAGGGGCGCTTTCTGAGTGTGGGAAGGGCCGACCTGGCCCACGGCTGGGACCATATAGAGCGTGTTTATCGGCTGGCGGTGGCGATTGCGCAGCGCGAGGGAGCGGATCAGTTTGTGGTGGGCATGGCGGCGCTGCTGCACGATCTGGGGCGGGTAGCCACAGAGAGCGAGAGAGACGGAAAGATGTCTGCGGCTCAGGAGCAGCGGCACCACGCCGATCTGTCGCATGATCTGGCCGCTGAGGTGCTGGCCGCTCACGGGGTGCCGACTGCGGAGCGTGAGGCGATTCTGCATGCGGTGCTGGCCCATAGCTTTAGCCGCGGGATTGAGCCGCGGACGCTTGAGGCGCGGGTGGTGCGCGATGCGGATCGTCTGGACGGCCTGGGGGCGATTGGTATTATGCGCTGGGCGATCACGGGGACGCTGCGGGCTGCGGCGGAGACACGCCCGTATGATCCGGCTGACCCGTTCGCTGAGCAGCACGCGCCTGACGACCGGCGCTATCTGCTGGATCACTTCTATACGAAGCTGCTGCGTATGGGGGAGACGATGGGGACGGCCACAGGGCAGGCGTTGGCTCAGGAGCGTCTGGCTTTTATGCGGCGCTATCTTGAGGAGTTCCGGCGTGAGCTGAGGCTGGAGGGCCTGCCCGGCTAGGAAGTTGGGGCGGGCTGGTCTGGCTTGTCGGCGGCTGGCAGCTCGTGCAGGCCCTCCAGACCCTCGGGTGAGGTGTCGAGGAAGAAGAGGCGCAGGCGCCCGGGCGGGGTACCAAGGACCTCGTGAAAGATGCGAGTGGCTTCGCGGGCAAAGGCGCGCTTCTGGGCGGCGGTGAGCGGCCTGTCAGCGGCGCGCAGTACTTCGAGCATGGGCATCGGTGTCCTGGCTCCTTTCTTGTCTGGCCTGGTCTGGCGCTGCGTTGCTGCTTGTTGACCCCAACAGGCAAGGCGCTGTCGGGCCAGGGCAGGCGAGCGCGCCGGCGCTCATCTGCGGTGCTGGCTGTATTGTACGTCGTCGGCCACGGTTCTGGCAAGCCAGGCAGACAGAGCCAGGGGACTGCGACGCGAGGGCTGGCGCTGGGCCAGCATGGGGCGCGTCTGTGCCAGGCTGAGAGAAGAGGATTGAGCAGCAATCTGCTGCCCTGTTATGGCCAAAGCAGAGAGAGAAAGGAGGTAAGCGATGCTTGTGCTCAAAGTGACTATTATGGAGGGCCGCAGCGAGGAGCAGAAGGAGCGGTTGATTCGTCTGCTCTCTGAGGCGGCAGGGCGCGAGTTGGGGTATCCGGTGGAAGAGGTGCGCGTTATTATTTATGAGGTGCCAAAGCGCAATTGGGGGATCGGCGGTCGTTCGGCGGCCAGCCGTGAGGAGGGTGGCGGCTAGGGCTGGCACCCTGCTGATCCGGCGGCCCGTTATGTGTGGATGATGGGGATCGATTTGGGCCGCTCCCTTGCGTTTCTGGGGGAGAGGTGGCAGGCTTTTCTCTTCATCGTTAGAGCACCAGCTCCCCCAGCTCCCTCACCCGCTTCTCCCCCGGCCAGCGCTCCAACGCCCTCCTCCAGTTGCTCACCAGCTCCTGCCTCCTCTTGCCACTC
>NZ_JADGIA010000012.1 GCF_019683635.1 Thermogemmatispora sp.
CGCCGTGGGGCAGGCCGGGTTGATGCGGGCCGCCAGGGCATTGGGATCAACCAGCATCGAGAAGAGCATGTAGGCAAAGAGGACCACGCTACCTAGCACTGTGAGGCCACGAATTGTCGGTGTGGTCCCCGGGTCACTGCGATCCGGATCGCTCTGCTCCTTGAGCGCCAGGCCACCGTAGAACATAGCAGCAGCTCCGGCGATGAGGAGCACAACGGCGATCAGCACAAAATCAACAGCTCCCGGCTCCAACCAGAGCACATTTCCATCGAGGAGCGGGTTCCAGAAGAAGTTCGCTGATGGAAAGTACTGGCTGTTAGTCGTGACACCCGCCGCCGTAACCGGGGTGAGCACCGCCCAGAGAAGCAGCGCCAGTCCCCCTACGAAGAGCACCAGACCCAGGCCGACGAAGAGCATGGGCGGCAGCAACGGCTTGGGGTCAAAGAGCAGGACTATAACCTCAACGACGAAGAAACCGAGCAGGCAGACCAGACCGAGGGCGAGCGAGCCTTGCTCCATGCCCTGCAGCGTGGAAGCCGTCAGCTCATCGAAAATATAGCCCGGAAGCTGCCCGATCAGCAAGGCCGTAATGAAGAAGAAGCCGACACCAAAGATCAGGGCACGTGCCCACGACATGCGCTCAGGCAGCTCCCGTGGTTGAACTCTCTGCATAGTTGCCAGCCCTTTCAACGACATGTACCACAAACAGTTGCGGCGACATGCTTGATATGGGGCACGAAGCCCCGCTCTGATCACCGCGTCTTCCGCTGTAGCAGTAAACCTTGCCTGGCCTCTCACCAGTCTACGACAGGTCGGCACCTCCAGGCATGGCCTTGTAGATCCATATGCCAGGAGAACGCCCCGGGAGCAGCCAACTCTTTCTCTGCCTGCCCTCCCGGCTGGTGATCTCCTGGCCAGTCAGTCAGTTCCCTGCGCGGCGAAAGACGCTTTGACGCTTATCTGCACTGACGCAGGGCGTCCACACAGACCCCAGTATCCACATGGCTGCTAGCCCCCCTGCCTGCACACTCTCCCCTTCCCAGCCCAGCTCGACAGAGCAGCGCGAGAAGAGTCAGCAGGCATGGTACGGAGCCGGCAGCCAAACCAAGCAGGTCGCGCTCTTAGTAAGCGGCCTCTGATTAGGGCACGATCAGCAGAACCGCCACCATGCTTGGATGGTACTGGCAATAGTAGTAGACCTTATGGTCCTTATTCAGATTATAGGCCGCCATCGTCACTGTGTAGGTGAAGGTGCCATTGGTCAAGATCGGCTTTGACAGGCCGGAGTCGAAGATATTTGAGGCGATCTTCTTATTGTTCAGATCCTCGGTCTGGAGAGCCGTGACCGTATGAGCCTGAGTATCCTTATTCACCCAGGTAATGGTGGTCCCCACCTTCACCTTCACATAGATCGGGTCATAGCAGGCCGGCGAGCAGCTCGCCCCACTGGGGGCGGTCACTATATCGATCGTGACATTCTTCTTGGAAGTCAGATCGACCGGATTGCCGAACTGACCACTACTCTCCTGAGCGACCGCTGTCTGATAGGCCGTAGGGTTATTCTTCTGGATCAGCGCCGGCACCTGGTCGAAGCCATTGCCTGCCGGCAGACCATTGGCCTTCAGATAATCCGGATCGGATGAGCGGATCAGCTCAAAGAGATACTGGATATCGATGTTGGTCAGCGGGCCGCCATAATCCTCGCTCCAGGCCGGCATGATCGCCACGTTGAGCTGATTAGTGCTTGTATTATAGATACCTGCGCTGATAATGCGCAGCAGGTCATTATCGCTCAACTTATTGACCTGGGGATTATTGTTCAGGCTGGGGCCGACACGGCCCTGGCCTTTGGTGCCGTGACATTGGAAGCAGTACTGAGCATATAGCTCAGCGCCGCGCTCCAGAGCGGTTTGATGCTGCTGGACCTTAGCCATCGCCTCGCCATTGCTCTCCATGATCCAAAAGACAGGGATCAACACCGTGATCAGGGAGAGCATGATCAGCGCCCCATAGCCGCTCTTCTCAACTGCATTGGTGCGCGAGTAAAAGAGATAGAGCAGGCCGCCAACGGTCACCAGCAGCACGACAATGCCTATAGCTGCCTGGACAGGATTGATCATACGCGCTACCTTTCCAAGAGTTTTCCTAATGTTCCTTCTCTTACCCCCAGCCAGGAACCTGTACGGGAAGCAGACGGTCCCCGACCATAGGCAGAAGCCAGCGGCGAGCAGGGCCGGACAGGCATCGTGCCGGAAAGAGCCGGACCGGAGCTGCTGCAGATGCATCTCTTGTAGCCTGCCCTCCCAGGGCACTTGACCCGTCTACCCGTCCAGGCGCCGGAGAAGAGAAGGTGAGCATCAGGCGCAGGCAATCGTCGGCTCGGGGATCAGGCGGGTGGACGCATCGGGGTGCTGAACCTTATTGTTCAGCTGAGACGTGTCCACGATCACGCTCTCACCCTGGAAGAGAATGCGGAAGCGATCCAGGCTGCGGGGTGCCGGGCCATCGAGGAACTCGCCATCGACATTATAATGCGAGCCGTGGCACGGGCACTTAAAGCTTACACAGTCATCACGGAATGGCACCGTGCAGCCGAGATGGACGCAACGCTGATAGAGCGCTATCCAGTACGAGCCATCGCTATCCTTAACAATCCACTCCGAATCCAGCTGATCGCTTAGCGCCTGGCCAGAGAGCAACAACGGCGTATCCTTGGCGAGATGGACCACATAGGTCTTGGCCTCCTGGCGATAAAAGACAGCGGCCTGATCCAGCTTCGCCTCGGACGGCTTGGCGGCTGGAAAATCGCTCTTATTGCCCACATTGAGGGCCGAGCCGAACTGGCCAGCCAGATTCGGATAGAGCATATTCAACGCCCCGGCCACCGCAGTAGTCGCCGAGAGGCCCCAGACAGCCAGCGTGGCGCGGCGCAGAAAGCGCCGGCGCGAGAGGCGTTGCCGGGCAATCTCAGCAGCCTCTGCGCCGCCGCCGTGGAGCACCTCGTACTGCTGCGGTGTCAAGGGTGGCCTATCTACATCCCGCGGCGGGAAATCCATACTCATAAAGAACAGATCCTTTCCTTCCGTTTTCCCAGAGTTCCCTTACAGGTCGAAGAAAAGACCCTGCCAGGGCCAGTACCACACCCAGCCGGGGCCACGGAAGAAACTCCCGGCCAGGGTCACACAGGCCCAGAAGACCACAAACATTGTGAAGGTCACAATGGCGATCTTACGGTCTGCGTAAGCACGGCTGGGATTGCGATCCACGTAGGGCAGGCAGGCCAGGCCGACCAGCACCAGCCCCGGGATGAGCACACCGGCAGTCGTTGGTGGGAAGTAGTGCAGCAGCTCCTGCAAGCCCAGGAAGTACCAGGGAGCCTTGGCCGGGTTCGGCGTGACGTTGGGATTGGCCGGCTCCCGCAGCGGCGCGTCGATTGCCACCGAGAGCAGGGTGAGCATGACCATCACGATGGTGGAGGCAAAGAACTCTCGCACCAGCAAATGAGGCCAGACAAAGACCGAGTCCTCCAGCGGTTTCTCAACGCGCGTGATGGCCTCCTGCCTTACTACTGCCAGCGTACGATAGCGTCGCTGGGTCGCCGCTGCTTGCGTCTGTACCTTTGGCTCCTGTTCGATTGCCATTGGCCTATCCTCTCATCTTTGTTCTAATCCCTGAGCCAGCTTCTCCTGACCAGGCCAGACCAGCCTGGCTGGCCTGGTGAGCAGCCAGAGACAGCAACGGCTTCTTTTTCTCATCCCCGATTCTCATCCCTGAGCGAGCGGGCTATCCTGCAAGGAAGAGCCTCGCCTGTGAAAGAGGGCTTTTCCCGTGCCTCCAGATGCCTCCCGCTCAGGCCACTCTCTCGCCTGGTTAGCGGTTCGCAAAAAGCTCACTCACTAACGCGTAACCGTTGGCGCCAGCCCTTGCTCAGCCTCTGCCAGGCGAGCCTCCAGCTCGCGCCGCGGCGGCGGCGGTGGCCCAGCCGCTCCTCCATCCTTACGGATGCGCCAGAAGTGTACCGCCAGCAGAATAGCCGTGGCCAGCGGCAGCAAGATTACATGCCCCACATAGAAGCGAATCAGGGTTGCCTGACCAACCGCGGGACCACCTACCAGCACCTGATAAACCGGCTGTCCCAGAATCGGGGTGTACGGGGCCAGGTTGGTTCCCACCGTAATAGCCCACAGAGCAATCTGGTCCCACGGAAGCAAATAGCCAGTAAAACTCAAGAAGAGAGTACAGAAGAAGAGGCCCACACCCACAACCCAGTTGAACTCGCGCGGCGGCTTATAGGCCCCATGATAGAAGACGCGGATCATGTGCAGGGTCACGGAGACGACCATCAGGTGGGCCGCCCAGCGGTGCATGTTGCGCACCAGATGGCCAAAGGAGACCGCGCTGCTGAGCTGGTTGATGTTCTGATAGGCCGTGTGGGTCTCAGGAACATAATAAAACATGAGAAAAACCCCGGTCAGGGTCAGCACCAGGAAGAGGAAGAAGGAGATTCCCCCCATACACCAGGTATAGGTGATCTTCATCGCCTGGCGGCTCACCTTCACCGGGTGCAGATGCAGGAAGACGTTCCCCATCATCACCAGCGACTGGTTGAGTGGGGTGTCCGGATAGCCGTGGCGGAATATCGATCGCCAGAGCTGGCTCGTCACTATCTTCTGCGTGATGATGTCGAGCAAGCTCTTCTTTTCAGGTAGTGAACTCACACACAGTTCCTCCTGTTCTCATCCCTCAGCGAGCGTGACGACCATCTGAGCTGCTGCTCATAGGTTCGCTCCTTGCCTGCTTTTGTCCAGCAATTCCTTCTCGGGGCCGGTTAGCAGCAACGAGACGGGAGATGGGCGCTCAGCTGCGTGGCAGATTATACCACACCGGCTCTCTCCCTGAGTACCCCTCCCCAACAGGGTCCTGCCCCACTCCAATCTCCTCCCTTTGCTCTGCCTACTCTCTTCTAAAGAAGAGGCCACAGCTGTGCCAGATGGGTAAGGCCGGGCTGATAGGCTCTGCTCCTCTCCTTTAACCCTCGGCGCGCCCCAAGGAGCAGCCCGCTCTTTCTCTGCCCCTCATTGTTAGATTACAGAGTTCTCCTGAGGAGAGCATCAGGTGTTTACCTGATTTTGTCAGCCAACCCCTCGCTCAAGCATCCCTCTGCTCGCGCCTGGGAGGCCACGCGATCCACCCCTTTGCCTCAGCCTTCTCGGCCAGCTAACCCCCGCTCTGCCTGTTCTCCAGGGAAGGCGACGCCCGTTTTACCTTGTAATACACCACTTCTGAGGAGAAAGGCCAGCCTGGAGGTTCTCAGCCGCCCGGAAGATTATAGCATGGGGACCCGAAGAGAACATCAGGTAAATACCTGATTCTGCCCGGTACTCTACACATGCCTCTCCTCGCACCCCCAGCTCCCTAGACGGCTGCTGGCCGTAGCAGTCTGGAGGAGCAGAGAAGAGACAGGGGTGAGGGGCCACTCTACTATTTTACGTTTTCTATCTATACCTTATTTATTAATATATCAGATCAAAAATACCAATAGTATAGCTAATACAGGCAACCGGGGATGACAGGTGCGATTTTGTGTGCGCTCGTTTGACAGGCAAGCCCCCCAACGCTACAATTAAAGAAGAGGGAGGCTCTTCTTCGCCAAGCGTAGAGAGGTTCGAGAGCAATGGAGCGCAAGACTACACTGGCCGGGTCGGGGGTGCAAAGCTGGCCGCGATTGCTCAGGCCCCTGCTCAGTTTGCCTATCTTCTATAAAGTTCTGATTGCCAATAGCTTGATTATCTTTGTTGGCGCTACCGGCGGTACCTGGCTGGCCTCCCATTTGAATGATAGCCGGCAGGGGCTGGCAACGCCTACCTCGCTGATCATTTTTATTACGGTGGGTTGGCTGGTGAGTGTGGCTTTGAATTTCCTGCTGCTGCAGATCGCTTTCCGGCCCCTGATGGACCTGGGCAAGGTTATGAGCCGTGTCCAGAAAGGTGAGCGCTCGCTGCGCGCTCCTCTGACCGGGCTTGATCCTCAAGCTGACCAGCTCGCTGCGACCTTCAACGTAATGCTAGAGGCCATTGACGAGGCTTCGCGTCTGCGTTCAACGCAGATCATCAATGCTCAGGAGCAGGAGCGCAAACGCATTGCACGCGAGTTGCACGACGAAACCAGCCAGATGCTCACCTCGCTGCTCATCAGTCTGGCGATCCTGGAGAAGTCGGTGACCAGCCCCGAGGCCCGCGAGCGTATCGCCGATACACGCAATCTGGCCCATCAAACGCTGCGGGCTATCCGCAACTTGAGCATCGATCTGCGCCCCAGTGCCCTGGACGACTTGGGCTTGCTGCCAGCGCTGCGCTGGTATATTAAAGAATATCAACAGAAGTGCTCCATCGAGGTAGAGTTTTCAGCCACAGGCTTTAAGGGGCGTCTGCCCGCCGAGATGGAGACTGTCCTTTATCGCATTGTGCAGGAGGCTCTGACCAACACCGCTCGTCACGCCAATGCGACGAAGGTCTCTATCGCCCTGCGAGAGGAGGAAGGAGCGGTCCACGCAACCATCAGCGATAATGGCTGCGGCTTCGATGTCGAGGCCTTGATGAAGACGCCAGGCCAGGAGCGCGGCCTGGGTCTGGCGGGCATGCAGGAACGGGCCGTTCTCCTCGATGGGTCGCTGGACATCAAGTCCCGTCCTGGCGCGGGTACCACTATCGAGGTGCGCTTGCCCCTGCACCAGAGCGATGCCGAGTCTGTTCCCTACGCTGAGCTGACCCCTTCGGAGAAGCAACCGCGAGGAGGTCCGGTGAAGGTATGACGATGACGAGTACAGCCGAGGCAACCAAAGCCGTGCAGAAGATTCGTATCCTCCTGGCCGATGACCACACGATCCTGCGCGCTGGTCTGAAGATGATGCTCAATGCTCAACCCGATATGGAGGTGGTCGGCGAAGCACAGGATGGCCGCCAGGCTCTTCAGGAAGCGCTTCGCCTCCAGCCCGATATCGTGCTCATGGATATCACCATGCCCGACATGAGCGGGATCGAGGCCACGCGGCAGATCAAGAAGCAGGTTCCCGAGACCAAGGTGCTCATTCTAACGATGCACGAGAACGACGAATATATCTTCCAGGCGCTGCGGGCCGGCGCCTCTGGCTACATGCTCAAGGAGGCCGCCGACACCGATCTGATCTCAGCGCTGCACGTCATCCAGAATGGCCAGGTCTATCTTTCGCCGGTGGCTCAGTCGGTCATGGTGGGCGATTATCTCCAGCGTGTGCGTGCCGGTGAGGAGAAGGACAGCTACGAGAGTCTCACTGAGCGAGAGCGGGAGATTCTGAAGCTGGTGGCTGAGGGTTATACCAACACGAAAATTGCCGAACGCCTGGTTATCAGCCCCAAGACGGTCGACACGCACCGCACCCACATTATGGATAAATTGAATCTCCATAGCCGCGCCGAGCTGGTCAAGTACGCAATGCGGCGCGGCCTGCTGGAAGACTAGCCAGGCGGTGCGTTACCCCCCTGCCTGCCGCCTGCCCGCCAGCGAGACCTCTCGGCTTGGCCGCGGAGTGAGCTTGCTTCGTTAGCTGCGGCGAGGATGAGAGAGGGTGCAATCACCCCATCACACCTCATCCTCATCGCTGAGGTCAGCTCCTCGCTCGCTCTCCCCGGCGAAGTATTCGTCGCTGTAGAAGCCGACATCTCTGCCAACATAGACGCTCACCAGAAAGTCGTCGCGCGGCATATCTGCCGAAAGGACCAGGTCCTCGTCGATCTGCTCGATCAGTTTGGTCAGCTCAGCCTCCTCCAGCTCGCGCTCAAGGATTAAGGTACCATGTACTGCCGTTGTGGTGAAGTGAATGTCAATGGTACCAAGGCGCGTGCTGTTCTGCAGGCTATTACCCTGCATGATGTAATAGCCTTCTGAGTAGGGTGTACGGAAGTGTCGTTCGAAGCGAATATCTTCCATAAGCCTGCCAGGTCTGCGCGGCAGCTGGGCTTGACCGCCGCGCCCTCCTTTCTGATCACCAGATCTACGCCACACTGTCCGTCGATCGTGAAGGATGGGAAGCTATCCCGCCCTCCGGCGCCTATCCCCTAGGGGACAGACCTGTACCGGATATCGCGCACATTATAACATAGTTCCGTCGCGATAGGGGATACACAGATCACTTCTTCCACGGAATGCCAGCCTTCCCAGTTTCGTCGGTCAGGTTGGCTTGCGCTTCAGTTGAGGAAGCGGAAGGAGGCTCGTGCCGGCGCAAAGACTTGCTTCTCCTCATCTGTGTAGATCTTTTGATATGCCAGCTGCATAAAGGTGTAGAGATGGCCGGAACGGCTCGTGACAAGCAGGACCTCCGTGTAGCTGGCACCGGTGATGGTAACTGTTCCTCGCAGTTGTTGCCAGCTCACGCCACCAAACGTCAGCGGGTCTGCCGATTTGGCACCTGTCAGGCCTACCTGGCTTGCCTCTTTCTGGAGATAATGGGCCAGGTCCTGATCACCAGCGGGGGCCACCAGGAGAATCATCTGTCCGGTCTGGCTGCTATCACTAAAAGTGACCTTGCCCTGCTGGTAATCCAGCTGATAGCTCCACCCCTGCGGGTATACGAGCGCCACTCCCAGACGCTGATCGCTAAACGCCCGTAGAGGCTGGGTAATGAGAGGGACGCTGAACGGCTGATAAACAACTACCCAGGCAGTCAAGCCACCACCGATGAGGAGCAAAGCCAGGATGAATGCTACAATAGCCAGTGGGCGCCTACGTCGTCGGGAGGCCTGGCTCTCAGCTGTAGTTGACCGGGCAGCTGGCGATGAGCCGGGCTTTTCGACTTGGGGCAGGGCGGCTGTTTCCTCGGCCTCCCACTGGCGGAGAGAGGGATTAGCCGGACGTGGCGCCTGCTCAACCCTGTCGGCCCCCCAGCTGGCAACGTCGGGAGATCTGGAGGGAGACGCTCCTGCTCCAGCCCTCGTAGTTGAAGCGCCAAAGAGGGGAGCCTCAGCTATTCCTGGTAACGAGGGAGGCGACCCACTAGAGGGCGCTAGAGCGGATGCCGGCAGCGGGGTGACAGGCTGAGAGCGCCACGGGCCAGCGGTCGCCCCAGGCCCAGCAGGAGGCTGCGCTGCCAGGCGCATGGTATCCAGCTCCTCGATATCCCCCGAGCGCGTGGGAGAACTGGCCTGCCCGGCAAAGGACATGCCGCGTTCCCTGCCCAGCTCGTGCTCCTGCCAACGGCTGGGACGTGGCGTCGAGGCGCGTTCAATGACCAGCCCAGGCCCGGGGCTGGCCTTGAGTGGCATGGTAGGCAGATCGTCGACAGCCCCGTGACGCTGATCAGGTTGCTCACCCGGACGCACACGCTCCGAGCGCGGCAGCACTATCCCTAAGAGATGCCCCTGCGTGGGCATGTCCTCATAGGAGAAGGAAGATGAAGCGCTCTCGATCTGAGCCTGCGACCAGCCTTCCTCTGTCGGCGTCTCCCCCGGGAGCTGCTGAACCTCAGCCTCGCTTGCTTCCCCTGGCTGCGGCATGATCAAGGTCTCATCCTCTTCCCAGACGCGCACATGCAACTCGCGCGGGGAGAGCGAGCGCCCTGAGCGTAGCCCTTCTTCTTCTCCAGAAGAGGGGAGCAACTGGCCAGCTTCCTCTGTCGGAGTCTCCTCCGAGCGAGCGGTGGGTACTGCCGAGGTCGGTGCATCAGCTAACCAGGCCCGGCGCCAGGCCTCTGCCACCGCAGCGGTCTCCGACTGCTCTTCCATGTCTTCGGCAGTGCTTGACTCCTGCTCGCCAGAAGGAGAGGCAGGCCGAGGTGCAGCAGGCTGGGCTGACCACGAAGCTGCAGATCCCTGAACTGGAGAGTCAGCTGTAGAAGAAGAACTCTGAAAGGAACTCTCCGTTTCCCCAGGCAGGTCGGGCAGGCGCTCAAGCGACTCGCGGCGCGGTGCCCGCCAGCGGCGGCTAGCGACCTCCCGATCTAACTGGTCTAGCCAGGGAGGCGGCACATGCACATTGTTAGGAGCAGGCGCCTTCCCAGCAGGCTCCTGGGTCACCAGATGCCCTGCAGAGGGCGGCTCCCCGCTGACGGAAGTGGAAGGAGTCACCTGCTTTGTCGCGGGTAGAAATCTGCCACAGTTATTGCAGAAGCGTGCATTTTCCCTGGGCAAGGCTTTGCCACAATGCGGACAGAAAACGGCCACAAACTCCCTCCTGCATATGCTCGCTCCGGCGCAGCATCACGACCTGCCCGAGTTAGCGGGTCTGACGGTACTTGATGGTAGTTACGGTATCTTACCAGCCCGGTTTCGTCAAGCGCGATAGCCCAAAAGGAGTGCTATTTCAGGGTCAGAACGGCCTCCCGCTCGGTGGGACTGGCCAGCACCTGCTGGTTTTTGATCAGTTCGACAAGCTTTCTGCGTCCTTTGGGGCTGCCAATCATGATCGCGCCAACCAGCCTGTTCTCGCGCAGGAATAGCTTGCGGTAATTCTCATGGCCTTTTTCGCCGGGCTCGCGCAACGAGACGCTTTCCAGCTCTGGATTGTTGGACTCAGCCGTGCCAATGACGGCAATGTTGACATCAAAGAGTGGGCTTGTATACGTGGGCACATCAACGTATGGCTCACGGCCTCCGGCCATGTTGATTGCGGCGATGCGCCCATGCGCCAAAGCATTATCCCAGGTCCCCATCGTATGGTGACGGCCAATCGTTGGATCGTAAAACTCGGCAACGTCGCCGGCAGCATAGACATGCGGCACATTCGTCTCTAGATATTCGTCCACTACGATCCCAGTACGAACCTCAATGGGGGTGCCTTTGAGGAAAGCGGTGTTAAGCGTAATCCCAAGCCCTACACCGATGATGTCCGCCTGGATCTCACGCCCCTGCTTCGTTTTGACATAGGCCGGTACCCCGTCACGCGCGACAACCTCGGCGATTTCGTCGCCGTGGATGACATTGACGCCAAAACGCCTGGCAATGGCATCGACGATCTCGCCCCCCTCGGGATCAAGGCAGTTGCGCAGCCAGTACGGACCACGCATAAGCCAGGTGGTCTCAAGCTTGCGCATGGCGAAGCCGTCACACAGCTCATAGGAGATGAAGCTGCCTCCGTAGGCCAGGGCTGTGCGCGATTCGAGGATGCGCGCTATAATAGTCTTCGTGTCATCCAGGGTGACAAAGTTGTAGATGTGCTTCGTGCCAGCCGCTCCCGGCACCTGCAGTGGCTTGGCCCAGCCCCCGCTGGCAATGAGAAGCGCATCATAGGGGAAATGTTGCCCGCGTTCAGTCACTACAATCCGCTCGTCCGTGTTGACCTCTGTCACAAGGGTCTCGGTCAGCAGAGAGATGCGGCGCTGCTCATGCCAGGCAAAGTCACGCATCATTACCTTTTGCTCGGGCAGCACCCCTTGCAGGAAACGCGGCAATGAAACACGGTTGTAGAGAGGGTAAGGCTCGTTGGTAATCAGATGAATGCTGCAGTTTGGATCAAGCTTGCGTAAGGTCTCGGCGGCTGTAGTGCCGGCGATCCCGTTCCCAATAATAACGTACCGTTTCTCGTGCGTTGCCAAATGCCGTTCTCCTTGCCTGCGATGGTTTTCCTGGTCTCTGTCTCATGGGCGATTCTAGCATAGTCCAGGCAAAATTGCTACTGGACTCTTCTGTAAGGCCAGTAGGCGCGGCCTTCTTCCCTTTACTTGCCTCCCTAGTTTGCCTATCATATAATTAGATTGTCAAAGTGAGTAAGGAGCGACCATGCGACCGGATTCGCTGGATGATAGCGCAGCACTGGCAATGGAGCTGCTGGATATTGTCCCCAAGGTGCTGCGCCAGATGCACACCGATGCGCTCAATTCCGAGACTCTGGCTGAGCCTGACCGCGAGGATCTCTCCGAGATCCGTGCCACCAGCGGACAGCTGAGCTTGCTGCGCATCCTGATTGAGCGCAAGTGCTGCATGATGCAGGAGCTGGCCCGCCAGCTCGGGGTGACGCCTTCAACGGTGACGGCAATGGTGAAACGCTTGCAGGCTCAGGGCTATCTGGAACGGAGTCGCGATGAGGCCGACTGGCGCACGGTCTGGGTGAAGCCAACAGCACGCGCTCAGCACCTGGTCCAACTCTATGATCGTGGCCGCCTGGCTTCGCTGGAGCGCCGCCTGGCTCGCCTGAGCGAGACTGAGCGCGAGCACCTTGTCGCCGCGCTTCCCGCCTTGCGTCACCTCATTGAAGGCTGATGAGTGGCCGCTGAAGGCGCCTATTCGCTCCGCACCGCTTCGCTTCCATCGCCTTTGCTCTCTGCACACTGTTTCCCCTCCTTTATTGTCCACATATATCACGTAAAAGGAGAGTAGAAAGGTTTTACGATGCAGACTTCTTCGGAGTCTTCTTTGACACCGGTGACGCAAGAGGTCTCTTATGCCTCCGAGCAAGCTGGAGCCGCCGATGAGAGAGTGCCGACAGGCGGAGGCGATGGCTATCGCTGGACGGCTCTCTCGGTAACCACTGTAGGGGCCTTGCTGGCTTCTATTCAAGGCTCGGCCTTGCTGATCGCTCTGCCGGCGATTCTGGTCGAGCTGCAGGCCTCGTTCTTCACGATCATGTGGACATTGATGGGGTATTTGCTGATACTGACTGTGCTGACGCCCATCGTTGGCCGCCTGGCCGATATTTGGGGCCGCAAACGCCTCTACAATAGCGGTTTTCTGCTCTTCGCCCTGGGTTCGTTGGTAGCTGGCCTGGCCCAGCCAGCCTTTCACGGGGCCGATCTGGTGGCAGGACGTCTGATCCAGGGCCTCGGGGCCGCCTTGCTGATGACCAATAGTACGGCGATTGTCACCGATGCCTTTCGCAAAGGAGAGGTCGGCCTGGGCCTGGGGATCAACCAGATCGCCGGGGCCGCAGGCTTCTTGATCGGACCCATTATCGGCGGCCTGCTAACCGAGTGGTCCTGGCGCTGGGTATTCCTTTTTAATGTGCCTCTGGCCACCTTCGGCACGCTCTGGGGAATCTGGCGCTTGCGCGAGCCAGTGCGCCCGGCTCGCCAAACCCCTATCGATTGGGTTGGGGGCCTGACGCTTGCTCTGGGCCTCTCTGGGACCTTGCTGGCTCTGACAATGGTAGCTTTCCCGCTGCTGGGCGAGTCGACAACTGTGGTTATTTTGATAGTGGGCCTGCTGAGCCTGCTCCTGTTCGCCGCGATTGAGCCACGCATCAAGACACCTATCGTACAGCTACAGCTCTTTCGCGAGCGTCTCTTTGCAATGGCGAGTCTGAGCGGCTTGCTGAATGGAATCGCCCGTGGCGCGGTGCTCTTCCTCTTGATCTTCTTTCTCCAGGGACCCTATGGGAAAGATCCGCTGACCGCCGGGCTGATGCTTGCTCCCTTCGGAGCTGCTTTTATGATTATTGGCCCGCTGAGTGGCCGTCTCTCGGACCATATTGGTTCCCGTATTCTCACTCCCATCGGTCTGGCCGTTTCGGCTTTGGGCCTGCTGGGCTTGACGACCATTACGCCTACAACGCCGTTCTGGCTGCTTTCGTTCTATATGGCTATGATGGGAGGAGGCTCGGGTTTCTTTGTCTCGCCCAATACGAATGCGATTATGAGTTCGGTGCCACCCCATCAGCGTGGCGCCGCCTCGGGGCTGCTGGGAATGCTCAATAATACTGGCCAGATGCTCAGTATTGCTATTGTCTTTCCGCTGGCTCTGAAGGGGGTGCCCATGGGAGCGGTCATGCAGGTCTTTATCTATGGCGGCGGTATGGGCCAGTTTCCCTCAGCCCTGGCTACCTTTATGCACGGCTTGCACTCAGCGTTTCTGGTGTCGTTCGTTCTGAGCCTGGCAGCGATGCTGGTGGCCGCTTTACGCCCTTCCCATCGCTAAAGAGGCATCTGTTGATTGAAAGTTGAGGCCGATGCTGGCTGGACCAGGGGTGCCTGCTTCCCACATCCTTTCTTCTGGCGTGGCTTGCCCTCCAATCCGCCGCCCTGCCAGTTGTGGATGACTTAGGCGGGAGCAGGGCCCCCCTCCCGTCGCTCAGCTCTCCAATCTCCTCTTCGGCTTCCCTCTCCATCTGCCCCCAGGTCTATCAGCCCTCGCCTCCCTTGACAAAGCCTCCAGGCCGGACATATAATTCTGGTAGCAGATTGATAATGATTATCATTATTAGGTGACCCTAATATCGGGGTCCGAGAGAATCACCAGGCGCCAATGAAAGAGACGTTGAACGCCAATGCCCAGGCAGTTCTGGAGGTTGTGCGCAGCAGCCATAACCACCCGACTGCTCTGGAGGTTTACGAGGCTGTGCGCAAAGTGCGCCCCCGCATCGGGGTGGCGAGTGTTTACCGTATTCTGCACAGCCTGGCGCAGCAAGGGCTGATTCGCGAGTTGGGGCGCAGTGACGAGGCCTGTCGGTACGATGGGCACATCGAGCGCCACGACCACGCAATCTGCACGGCTTGCGGCGCTCTTCTCGATCTGCCTGTTGAGGTGCGTCTCTCAGAGGAGGCGCTCCGCTCGGCAGCGCAGGCCGCGGGCATAGAGCTGCACTCGCATGAGGTCAGGCTCTATGGTCTGTGCACTGCCTGCCGTCAGCGGCTGCAGGCAGAATCAACGGAGGATTGAGCGGATTGCCTCGCTCGCAGGCAATCGGACAAACAGATTACTGGTATGGTAGGGGGAGTCTTTTTATGCCACATAACCCGGAGACCGAGACACGACGAGCGAGCGCGGTGACAGCCGCGCAGGAAGGTCTGTCAGCCGAGGTGAATGAGGCCTTACAGCAACGACCTTCATCGGAGCTAGAGCGGGTGAAGATCGAGCTGGCCGAGATTCTGCGCGGGATCGCTTCTAACAATACAGATTCCCGCCACTTCTTGCTGCGCGTGGTCCAGCCTGGTCTGGCTGGGCTGATGGATGGATCGGTTTCGACGCTGGCCCCCATCTTCGCAACGGCCTTCGCTACTCACCGCCCTTTTACGGCCTTCCTGGTCGGCCTGGCTGCAGCTACTGGTGCCGGGATCAGCATGGCCTTCTCAGAGGCGCTTTCAGATGACGGCGTGCTGACTGGGCGAGGCAGCCCTATTATCCGCGGGGCTATTACGGGTCTGATGACGTTTGTGGGCGGCTCGCTCCATACGCTGCCTTTCTTGATCACCCATCTGCAGCTCGCCCTGGCTACCGCCTACCTGGTGGTCGCCGCTGAGCTGCTGGCTATTGCCGCTATCCGTCACCGCTACTTCGGGACAAAATGGCTCGTCTCTATTGTGCAGGTCATCGGTAGCGGTATCCTTGTCTTCCTGGCAGCTCTTTTCTTCGGCAATGCCTGACCAGCTCCGGGTCCAAACAAAAGAAAGGAAGAGAGTAGGGCACCCTGCTCTCACTATTGTCCTTCCTGAGGGAGAGCGCCCAGACGGATACGGATAATAAGGAGTACCAGTCATGGAAGCAGTCTCAAGGCCACGAGTGAAGATCTGTTGTATCAGCAGCAGGGAGGAAGCGCAGCTGGCGATCCGCTACGGCGCCGATGCTCTGGGCCTGGTTTCGCAGATGCCAAGCGGGCCAGGGGTCATTCCGGAGGAGTTGATTGCGGAGATCGCCGAGATCATCCCGCCACCGATCGCCTCTTTCCTGTTGACCAGCCAGCGGGATGTCGAGACGATCATCGAGCAGCAGCGCCGCTGTCGTACCAATACGCTGCAGTTGGTCGATCGCTTGCCGCCGGGAAGCCATCAGCGCCTGCGCGCGGCGCTGCCCGGTATTGCCCTGGTACAGGTGATCCATGTGCGTGGCCCAGAGGCGGTAGAGGAAGCTCTGGAGGTTGCCCCTTTTGTGCATGCGTTGCTGCTCGATTCAGGTCGGCCCGATCTGCCGGTCAAGGTCCTGGGCGGCACCGGCCAGGTGCACGACTGGACGATTAGCCGGCGCATTCGCGAGGCTGTTCCTATTCCGGTCTTTCTGGCGGGCGGCCTCAGCGCCGAGAACGTCCGGGCTGCTATTGAGGAGGTTGCCCCCTTCGGCCTCGATCTCTGCAGCTCAGTGCGCACCGAAGGCCGCCTTGATCCTCGCAAGCTAGAGCGCTTTTTCGCTCAGGTTGGGCGTCTCTCGCTTTAGCCGGCATCAGGCAGCGAGTGGGCACGACAGCGGGAGAGTGGAGCGGGGAACCACCAAGACAGAGCCAGCCGTCCGCTCCCTCCCTCCATTCACCAGCCTCAATCGATTAGCTCCAGTTTGCCCTCACTGACACTCCCATCTGCTTTGATGGAGAAGACGCGTGCGTAAGGTGGCTCAGGATGGTATTGCAATGAAAAGATAATGTAGTAGAGGCCGTTGCGCCTGGCCCACTCGATATCACGAGCTGAGGGATAGGCCTCGCTACGTGGGTGAGAATGGTAGTAAGCAAACATCTCACCATCGTAGGTGTCGATGTCGTTGGCGATGCGCAGCAGGTCCTGGGGAGAAATCTCGGAGAAATCATCCGGGTGTTCAGCAGCATTGGGGGTCGGGTAGTTTTTCACCACCCGACCATCCTTGCTCGCCAGCAGACCGCAGGCTTCATTAGGATAGCCGGCGGTGACATGCGCCACCATCTCCGAATACATTGTACGAGGGATACGCACAACAAAGGCTTCTGCTACCATAAGAGTTTATTCTCCAGCTCATCCTCCAGCGCGCTCAGGTCGCGCGTCCACAGATCTTCACTGAGATATTTCCAGCCACCGTCTGCGAGGATGACCACGATCTTCCCCCGCTCCATACTGGAAGCGACGCGCAGGGCCGCATGCAGGGCAGCGCCGCAGGAAGGGCCGGCGAAGATGCCCTCCTGGTCCTTGAGCTGGCGCGTGCGCCGGATGGCGTCGATGCCCGAGACCAGGATACGCGCGTCGAGAAGAGACAGGTCCAGCACAGGCGGCACAAAGCCGTCTTCCAGGCTGCGCAGTCCCTGAACACTGTCGCCTTGCATCGGTTCGGCAGCGACGACGCGGATGGCCGGGTTGTGCTCCTTGAGGCGACGCGCGTTGCCGGTGAGGGTTCCCCCGGTGCCCAGGCCGGCCACGAAGACATCGAGGTCAGGGAGATCATTGATGATCTCCACGGCGGTGCCGTAGTAGTGGGCGTCAGGATTGGCCGAGTTGCCGTACTGATAGAGCATTACGTAGCGCTCATCTTTGCGTGCCAGCTCCTGCGCCAGGCGCACGGCGCCATTGCTTCCTTGAGCCCCGTCCGAGAAGATGATGTCCGCGCCATAGAGTTCCAGCAACTGACGACGCTCGCGCGTCACATTATCGGGCATCACCGCAACGAACTTATACCCTTTGACTCGCGCAATCATCGCCAGCGCAATGCCAGTATTGCCACTCGTCGGCTCCAGCAGGATCGAGCCTGGCGCTAGTTTGCCACTAGCCTCAGCCTCCTCGATCATGCGCTTGGCGATGCGGTCCTTAATGCTGCCAGAGGGATTGACCCCTTCCAGCTTGGCGAAGATCTGCACCCCGGGTCGTGGGCTGAAGCTTTTCAGCTCTACCAGCGGCGTATTGCCAATGGTCTCCAGTATGCTGCTATAGCGCATGATGGCATTCCCTACTCCTGGCCTCCGCCAGCCATTGCGGGCAGCAGAATCACCGTGTCGTTGGGACCTACTGCTGTCTGCAGGCCCTGGAGGTAGCGCACGTCTTGATCGTTGACATAGACGTTGACAAAGCGGCTTAACTCTTCCTCTGGCTGAATCTGCTCTTTGAGGGCAGGATACTGCCGATAGAGGTCCGCCAGTACTTCCGCTAGTGTGTTACCTTGGGCGCTGACTTGCTTGGCACCCCCCGCTGCTGCGCGCAGCACTGGGGCAAGACGCACTGTCGCCATAGTTTTCTTCCTACTCCTCTTTTATTGCTACAACTTCGACCACACACCGCTCGCTCAGTCAGTCAGCTGAGCAATCGCGACTGCCTGGCGGTGCTGGCGAGGGCGAGCCGGTCCACCTCGCAGCGCGCTCGTCTGCGCCAGCACCGGCCTGTTCCTATCATGGCAGGATCGGTTCAAGATAGCCACGGTGTGGACGGACGTGATCCACCGTCCCGTCTACTGGCAGCCAATGAGCCACTCGACGTGCTGGCCGCTTCCCTACCGGCATTAATCAGGCCGAGAGGGCGCAGACGTCAGCGTAGGTTGGCAAGTTCTCAGGATGGGCATTCTCGCCGCAGGCCGGGCACTGCGGATCACGATAGAGTTTCAGCTCGCTAAACTCTCCGGCGAGGGCATCGTAGGTCAGCAGTCGCCCGATCAGCGGCTCTCCAATGCCCAACAGGAGCTTGATGGTCTCGACGGCCTGCAGCAGGCCGATCACGCCGGGCAGTACGCCAAGCACTCCAGCTTCGGCGCAGCTAGGAGCCAGGGCCGCCGGAGGTGGCTCTGGATAGAGGCAGCGATAGCACGGTCCCTCGTGTGGCTTGAAGACTGTGACCTGGCCTTCGAAGCGGAAGACACTTCCGTGCACCACCGGCTTGTTGGCAATGATCGAGGCATCGTTGAGCAGGTAGCGCGTCGGGAAGTTGTCGGTGCCGTCGATGATGACATCGTAGTCGGCGATGATGCGCGCCACGTTGGTCTCATCGAGGCGGTCAACGTAGGTGATGACCTTGACATCAGGGTTGAGCGCCTCAATGGTCTCACGCGCTGACTCGGCCTTGTATTTGCCAATACGACTGACGTTATGCAGGATCTGACGCTGGAGATTGCTCTCATCGACGACGTCCGAGTCGATGACGCCGATGGTACCAACCCCCGCCGCTGCCAGATAATAGGCCGCTGGCGAGCCAAGACCACCTGCACCCAGCAACAGGACGCGCGAGTCGAGCAGCTTTAGCTGCCCCGCTTCACCGACCTCGGGGATGAGCAGGTGGCGGCTGTAGCGCTTGCGCTGCGCCTCTCCCAGCGTGCGCGGCTGCGCTACCTCATAGCCACGGGCGCGCCATTGGCCAAAGCCGCCCGCCATTGAGATGACGTTTTGGTAGCCCATCTGCTTGAGGGTGGCTCCCGCCATGAGCGAGCGCACACCGCCAGCGCAGTAGAGCACCACCGGCTTTGTCTTATCAGGTACCGCCTCTTCAATCTGTAGCTCTAGATAGCCACGCGGCACGTGCAGCGCACCGGGAATGTAGCCCTCGTTCCACTCGTGTTTCTCACGCACGTCAACCAGAACCAGGTCCTGCGCTCCCTCCCCCTTGCGCTTGAGAGCCTCATGAACCTGGTCGGGCGTCCACTCCGGCACTAGCTCGCGGGCGCGCCGCATGATTTCCCTGGACGCTTCGCCCATCGCTCTACACCTTTCGATTGTTGACTATGTTCATCGAGTTTGTCGCGTCGTGCTAAAGACAGACTATCACGCGCTCTTTTGATCTGTCAAGGAAGAGCTAATCAGTGAGGAGGGGTCAGCCTTTTCACGACATTCTTATTTTTAAGAACAGCCAGAGCCGGGCCTTTTATTCCTCTTACCGCCGGCAGGCACCGCCCCGGCCCTACCAGGGAGCTTCGTGCTCCCTGGCCGGGCGAAGAGCCGCCTGCCTTCGCTGGCGCACGGCAAAAGCAAGGCGTTTGCTATTCACTCTTACTTCCGTCAGGGCGTCTGGCCCTGCTGCTGGAACGCTCGCAGAACGCGCTCGGGCGTCATGGGGAGATGAGTCAGGCGCACCCCGAGAGCCGCCTTGATAGCGTTGGCGATGGCCGCGGCTACAGGAACCACTGGAGGCTCGCCTACCCCTTTGGCTCCGAAAGGACCATGCTCAGATGGGACCTCAACGAGCAGAGGGGTGATGTTTGGAACATCGGTGCTATGAGGCAGAGCATAATCCATGAGCGTGGCGGTGAGCAACTGCCCATGCTCGTCATAAACAAAGCCTTCGAACAGGGCCCAGCCGAGGCCCTGGGTGACCCCGCCGTGAATCTGGCCTTCGATCTCAGCAGGATTAATGGCGAAACCCACATCCTGGGCAGCCAGATAGTCAAGGACACGCACTTCGCCCGTTTCAGGGTCAACGGCGACACGCGCGACATGGGCCGCGTACATGGGCGAGGAAGCGAGGGCCGAGCGCCCACGGCCATAGATCGGCTGATAGCGGCTGCCAAAAGCTGTGGTGACTTGACCGATCTTCTGGAGAGAAACGGAGCGATCGGGCACACCGCGCACTACAACGCGGTCTCGCTCAATCTCCAGGTCATCAACGGCGGCCTCCAGCAGCTCAGCAGCTACCTCCAGGATTTGCTGACGGGCGTCACGCACGGCGGCCAGTACAGCAGGCCCCATCGTGTAGGTGATCTTGCTGCCACCGGTACTGCCGCTGTGAGGTACGTTGTCGGAGCTGCCGTGCTCGATCTGCACTAGCTCGGGCGAGACGCCCAGTCCTTCGGCAGCGATCAGGGTCAGTGCCGAGTCGGTACCGGTCAGATCGACGGTGCCCACGATCACCGTAAGGCGTCCATCGCGGTCGAGTCGGCAGGCTGCCGCCGCTGGCTCGGTGCCGCCTGGCCAGCCGCCGACTGCCAGGCCAATACCAACCTTCCAGCCGCTTAGCTCGGGCGGTGGAGTCAACAGCTCCCGACGCCGCGCCCACAGGGGATGCTCGCGCACCTTCTCCAGACAGTCTAGCAGCCCAATACGTGGCCAGCGGGGACGCCGACGATCCAGCGCGGGGTCTCCTTCGCGCAGGCAGTTTTTGAGACGAAACTCCAGTGGGTCCATGCCCAGCTCATCGCACAGCTCGTCGACAGTCGACTCCAGGGCGAAAGTCGCCTGGGGCGCCCCGGGAGCTCGATAGGCCCCAACACCAACTTTGTTGGTCAGTACTTCATAACAGCGGATATCGATGTTGGGACAGCGGTAGGTGCTGGCCAGAATAAAACCAGCCAGACCGGCAGCAGCTCCAGCGTAGGCTCCACTATCGAAAATGACCTCGCCCTGGAGGGCGACGAGCGTGCCATCGCGCCTGGCTCCGAGTTTGACAGCAATGATGGCCTGGGGCGCCGGATTGGCCGCTAAGAGGTCCTCGCTTCGCGTAAAAACGAGGCGCACCGGTCGCCGACTGGCGCGGGCCGCAGCGACTACGAGCGGTTCCAGCAAGGTAAATTTGCCTCCAAAGGCGCCCCCAATCGGTACTGACTCAACATGGATCTGGCGCTCGGGTAGATTGAGAGCCTCAGCAATCTCCGTACGGGTGGTAAAGAGGCCCTGGGCGCTGGCCCAGACGGTGTACTGCGCTCCATCGGGGGAGGGCATGACGGTAATCGATTGCGGCTCCAGGTAGGATTGATGCACCACGCTGGTCCGATAGCGCCGCTCAACCACTACTTCGGCCTCACGCCAGCCGGCCTCGATATCGCCTTGCCGCAGGTGGCTCCTGTCGCTGACGTTCTCAGAAAGAGGCTGGCTCTCTTGCTCGCCTTCTTCCTCTCCTCCGGACACCGCAGCGTGGGCCTCTCCGCCAGCGATCTCCCCAGCCTGCTTCTTCTCTAGCAGGCGCGTCAGGGGAGCGTCCGGCTCCATAGCCGCTAACGGATCAACAACCACCGGTAGCGGCTCATAGTCGACCTCGATCGCCGCAGCTCCATCAGCGGCGGCGGCCTCGCTCTCCGCCAGGACGAGGGCTACGGGCTGACCAGCCCAAAGCACTTCCTGGCGCGCCAGAGGCGATTTGGTACGCTGACCCGAATTATAACCCTCTAGCGGCAAGGTCTCACCCGTATAGATAGCGTGCACACCAGGCACGGCTAGTGCCTGGCTGGTATTGATATTGACAATGCGGGCATGAGCATACGGACTGAGCACGGGTCGCGCATAGAGCAGCTTGCCCGGCACTGGAATGTCGCCAGCATAGCGCGCTTGCCCGGTGACTTTGGCGGGCGCGTCTGGGCGCTGATAGGGCTTGCCTATGGCTCTGTATTCAGCCGATCTGTCAGCTGTCTGTGTCATCGGTCACTCACTCGCTCACTCAGCTCAGAGGCAGGCCAGGGAAGAGAAAACCCTAGAGACCAGCTCCGGTTTCGCCCTGCCTCCTGGATAAAAAGCAGCTACTTACCAAAAAACAGTCCTCACACAGTGTAGCACAAACTCTGCCAGCCTGTCATGGGAGCAACGAGAGAAGAGCAAGCAAGCGCAGAGGCAAGGCTTAAAGTGAAGGAGGGAGCAGAGCAGGCGGTGCACTCGTTAGGCCGGATAGCACGAGGGAAGGAAGCTATTGGGACGGAGTGCACCGCCTGTCACCGATGGAGGCAATGAGACGACAAGGCCACCAGAGAACCAGGAGGATCTTTGAGAAGTTAGCAGGGCCGCTGAGCTTGATGGGCCTTGCTTCTTCACCTTCTTCGACTGGGGCTGCTGTCTTCCTCCGGTTCTCTTGATGCCGCTTGAGGCCGCCCACCTAGCGGCAGTTCAGATGGGTTCCTGCTCTGTCTGGTGTCGCTCCCGCGGGCTATCAGGCAAGCCTCAGAAGAGCCGGGAGAGCGAGGCAAAGGGGCAAGAGAAGAGACCTGGCGGCTGCCGCAGAGGCTGGGTCTAACCGCCAGGAGATTCCAGGCACCCTTTGCCTCTATTGAGCGACGGTCAGAGCACCAAGGCCACCAGCAAATGGCTCTGAATGTCAGTGGTAGTGCCCAGGCCAAGCGAGAGATCAAGGGCGGAGCCACCGCAGGCTGTATTGCCACTCAGCTTGAGATCAGTGGCCAGCACCAGATCGATCGGGTAAATGTAGCCCGAAACAGCGGCGTGGGCAGTGGTCAGATAACCAGCGCCACAGATCGTATTGCTGACAATGCTGACGCCGCTACCCTGAACAGTAATGCCGGCCTGGTAGGACTGACCCGCCGCACCGCTAACGTTGAGAATGCGCGCATTGCTAATGGTGTTGCTGAGCAGGACAATGTGGGTGGCTGTGCGGGTCGAGACGCAGAGACCCTGGCGCGCTCCAATGCTGAGCTCGGAGATCCAGATGCCAATATCGTTATCCTGCAGGACGTTCGACTTTAGCTGCAGACCCAGCGTCAGCGGCAGACCATAGCAGGAGCCACCGACTACTGCGATCCCAGCCGCGACCCCCGGCTGGCTGCCAACATAAATATTGGCAGTAATACGGTTGCCACTGAGGGAAACATGCGCGCCGCCCACAACCTGGATGCCTGTCTGAGCCACAAAGGAAATCGGACCCAGGCCAATCAAGGTATTGTTGGTAATGATGGCGCTGTCCGACGGCCCGGCAATGATGACACCCGAGCGCAGATAGTGCGTGATGGTGTTACCTTCGATGGTGCCACAGGCGTGGCTATCATTGGCGAAATAGATGCCTACACCAACGTGGATGTTGCTCAGATGGACATCGCCAATGTCATGAATGCGCGACTGCTTGATCGTCACGTTCGCACCGACATTCAGAACACCGAAGTCCAGCGCACCATAAATATCTGCATTGACAATGGAACCGGTCACACCGCTGCTGAAAAAGACCCCAACGTCACAGCCTGTCGCGTTGACGACCCCTGTGACCGTGGTCGAGGGGTTGACCAGTGCCGCCGTCAGAGTGACTCCATGCCAGCTAAAACCCGTTGACTTACAGCTCGTATGCCAGGCGCGCGCCCCAACAAGCTGCGATAGACCCAGGCTCAACAGCGCTATCACAAGCGCCAACGGTACACATGCCGCCAAAATCAAGGAAGCTTTTCTTCGCAATGCCTTCCTCCACTTGACACCTGTAAGATGTTGCGCAGTCCCTTCCCGCTCTCACTCCAGGCGGAATAGACTGCACGATACTCCTGAAGGTACTCGGTCGAGTACCTTCTCCTATCGAAGCGTGGAAAAATATAACACGCTTTCCCATTGATGTCAATAAAGAATCTGCATTGTGATAATTTATGAATACATTGTAATGTTGAGCGATTTAAATATATAGACATAAAGAAGAGGTGATGAAGGGGAAGCAGCTCTAGCTGGAGCGTGGATAATCCAGGGGTGGGAGAGAACAGTGCCCCGGCAGACAACGCCAGTCTACGCGCTGTTTACCGGGGCCAGAGGCAAGTCTCGGCTGCCAGGTCGTCGCCGCGTCGGTTCTTGACGAGATCAGGCCACCTTCATGGCAGCATGCAGGGCGCGATCCAGGTCCCACAGGATATCTTCGATATCCTCGATGCCGATGGAGACGCGGATCATATCCGGCGTCACACCACCCGCTAGCTGATCCTCTTCAGAGAGCTGCTGATGGGTGGTGCTGGCCGGGTGAATGATCAGGCTGCGCGTGTCGCCGACGTTGGCCAGGTGGGAGAAGAGGCGGACATTGTTGATCACGGCCTTGCCGGCCTCGTAGCCGCCTTTGACGCCAAAGGTAAAGATGGCACCGGCGCCGCGCGGCAAATAGCGCCTGGCCAGTTCATAGTAAGGACTATCGGGCAAGCCTGGATAGTTAACCCAGCTGACTGCTGGATGTTCTTTGAGGAACTGAGCGACCTGAAGCGCGTTCTGGCAGTGCCGTTCCATGCGCAACGAGAGCGTCTCCAGGCCCTGCAGCAGCAGGAAGGCATTGAAGGGACTCAAGCAAGGGCCAGTGTCGCGCAGAGTCTCACAGCGGGCCTTCATGACGAAGGCGAAGTCGCCGAAGGTCTCGTAGAAGCGTACGCCATGATAGCCCGGCGATGGATCAACGATGTGCGGGAATTTGCCGTTATCCCAGGGGAATTTCCCGGATTCGACAAGGACGCCGGCGATCGAGTTACCATGACCGCCGATGAATTTGGTGGCCGAATGCACTACGATGTCGGCGCCGTGCTCGAAGGGGCGGCAGAGATAGGGTGTCGCAAAGGTGTTGTCAACGATGAGCGGCAGGCCCGCCTCGTGGGCAATCTCGGCGACAGCCTTGATATCGAGGACATCCCCCCGCGGGTTGCCGATGGTCTCTCCATAGAGAGCGCGTGTGCGCGGGGTGATGGCGCGCCGGTAGTTTTCAGGGTCGCTGCTGTCAACAAAGATGGTATTGATCCCCCAGGTGCGCAGGGTGATGTCAAACTGGGTATGTGTGCCTCCGTAAAGGCTGCTGGATGAAACCAGCTCGTCGCCGGGCCGTAGGAGCGTTAGCATGGTGACCATCTGGGCCGCCATACCCGAGGCGGTGGCGACAGCCCCGGTGCCTCCCTCCAGGGCGGCGATGCGCTCTTCGAAGGCTGCCGTGGTGGGATTCATGATGCGCGTGTAGATGTTGCCGAAGCGCTGCAAGGCAAAGAGATGGGCCGCATGATCAGTGTCATCAAAGACGAAGGAGGTCGTTTGATAAATGGGCACGGCCCTGGCCCCAGTGGTTGGATCGGGTCGCTGACCAGCATGGACCGATAGAGTGTTGAAGCCGAAGACATGATCACCGTCGATTTCTGGCATCCTCTATTCCCCTCTTCTCTCGTGTAGGCTAGGCTCCTTTTTGGCTGGTGCGCTGTGGTGGGCTCACCATCGTCAGGCAGGCAGGCCGGCCAGGAGCACAGAGATGGTCGCTTGCCGGGCCGGGCGGCTGGCTGACTATTATGTAGTATCGTATCACATGTGCTCCGGCGTTCGGCAGCCCTCACGCGGGGCGGCGCCAGGGGGAGACGGAGAATAGAGAAACGGCTGCAGTTCCTCCTCGCTCTGCAGTACAATAAAGGGCGGGGTCTTGCCTACGCTTTGCCCCGTGGCTCTCCGCGCTTCACCGCGGCGAGGTGGACAAAGACGGCCTGAGTTGCAATTGTCTTAAGAAGGATGAGGTCGAGCGTTCTATGATGCAGTATGCTCCTGATATGTACGATCGTCTGAAGCTCCTTCAGACGTATCGCCATGTGGCCATTGTCGGCATCTCGGCTGATCCCTATCGACCGAGCCATTTCGTGGCCATCTATCTGCAGGCCGAGGGCTATCATATCATTCTGGTGAATCCGCGCTACGCCGGGCAGACGATCCTCGGAAAGCGGGTCTATGCTTCGCTGACAGAGGCCAAGGAGGCCGGGGAAACGATCGAGGTGGTGGATGTCTTTCGCAAGCCCGAGGATGTTCTGCCTATTGCTGAGGAGGCAATTCGCATCGGGGCGAAGGTGCTCTGGCTCCAGCTCGGCATTCGCAACGATGAGGCCGGACGCCTGGCACAGGAGGCTGGTTTGATCTTCGTGCAGAATAAGTGTATTAAGATGGAACACGCCCGCTTCTTCGGCGGCCTGCACACCGTCGGACTGAACACGGGCGTGGTTCTTTCGCGGGCCTTACCTCGGGCTGAGGTACTGAAGCCCTCCTCTGCTGAGCTGGTGCGCTAGGCTGCGGCCCTGTCCTTCCTTGAAGGCTTGGTCTGGAGAGAGGCCGGTCCCGCCCTGCTGACGCTCGGACAGGCGGGTGGCGTTGCCCCAGGGCAGGGAGCCGGGACCAGCCTCATCGTTCCGTTCTGCGCAGTGCACTGCGTTGAACGTGCTCTTCGCCTTAGCGGAAATGTGGCAAGACGCTGCGCACAAAGCGCTCCAGTGAAGGAATGTCCAGGAAGCGGAAGATAAAGTGAGAGACACCGATTTCAATGAACTGCTCTAGTTCCCGAATGACTTCGGTGGGGCTGCCGGCGATGAAGTGCTTTTTGGGGTCGCGTACAACCAGGGCAGGGTCATCGGCAACGCTGGCGGTGCTGAGATAGGTCAGGGTGATCTCTGCAGGATTGCGCCCGAATCGCTGGCAGTGCTGGTGTAATATGCCCAGTTTGCGGCTGTATTCTTCGAGCGTGCAGGAATTGAAGTTCCAGAGGTCGGCATAGCGCGCGGTAATGGCCAGGGTGCGCTGCTCACCTCCGCCACCAATGAGGAGGGGGATCGACGGCTGCGGGACTGGCAGACAGTGCGCTGCTTCGATACGATAGTGCTTCCCGCTAAAGGTGGCTGGCCCCCCTTGCCACAAGAGCCGCATGATTTGAATCGCCTCTTCCAGCTGCTCCATCCGCTCTTTGACACTGGGGAAGTGATAGCCGTAGGAGCGATATTCATGTTCCTGCCAGCCGGCTCCAAGGCCGAGGATCAGCCGTCCACCGGACATGTGTTGCAGATTGGCGGCCATCTTAGCCAGCAGCGCCGGATTGCGGTACCCCTGGCCAAGGACCAGTGAGCCGACTTTCAGGTGGGGATAGCTTGCCGCTACATAACACATGGTCGAGAAGCATTCCATGACAGCTGCTTCTCCCCAGTCAAAATGATCTTCGACCCAGATGGTGCTGAACCCTTCTGCCGCCTGAATCAGCCGCTGATTATACTCCCATAGCTCATCTGGACCCAAGGGGGGGCGCTGCATCATTTGAAGCATCAAACCAAATTCAACACGACTCACGCTTGTTCGTCCCTTCTATTCAGAATAGACCTGAACAGGCTTGCTCTCGTCGAGAGCATCATACCACATGCCAGAGTCTCATTGTGGGCGAACCAGGCCAGGGCCGCGAGGAGGCCGGCACTCCTCACCTGTTTCAGCCAGGTGGCCACTGATAGCCAGCGGAGCGATAGATAGCCTCGATGGTGGCAAGGTTTTCTAGGGATTCCTCAAGCTGCAGCAAGGGCGGGCGCCCGGTGCGCAGGCAGCTTCCGAAATGCTCGATCTCCAGACGATAAGGATCGCTGGGCGGGAAGCGGCGCACGATAATCTGTTCGCCAACGGTGAGGGTCACAGTGGTCTCTATCTGCCCGGGTGTGAAGGGGCCATTGAGCAGAAGGGTCCCATTCTCTCCGATAATTTCAGCAAGCTGACGGGTAGGCAGTTCAAAGCTGCTGTCGATGAGAGCGAAGCGCCCTTCTCCGAAATCGAGGAAGGCCACCACGGCACGCTCGACTTCTCCGCGAGCCGGGGCATAGACACGCGCCCCGACAGCCAGTGGGGCCCGACCATAGATGGCCCGACAGAGATTGAGTGAGTAGCAGCCCACATCAACGAGCGAGCCGCCCCCAAGGGTAGTTTGCAGGCGAATGTCCTGGGAACGGCTGCGCAGGTCGAAATAGAAGGAGGAACGCACAAGCTTGACGACCCCAATGAGGCCCTCGCTGATTTGCTCCATGACCCAGAGCATTTGCGGATGGAAGCGATACATAAAGGCCTCCATGAGCAGCCGCCCCTGGGCGCGGGCCGTCTGAAGCATGCTCAGCCCCTGCTCAACGGTGAGAGCCAGCGGCTTCTCGCAGAGGACATGCTTGCCAGCCTTCAAGGCTCGCATGCTCCACTCCGCATGCATGCTATTGGGTAAGGGCACATAGACTGCCTCTACTCCTTCGTCTGCCAGCAGGCTCTCATAATCACTATAGATGCGTACGGCTGGGGGAGCAGACAGCTGCAGGCGAACACGGTCCGGTTCGCGGCTAGCAATGGCCACCAGTTGGGCATTATTGGCCGCCTGAATAGCGGGAATGACGCGCTTGAGGGCAACGCTAGCAGCGCCGAGTATCCCCCATTTCACCGGCGCTTCCGTTGAGTGTAGCTCGCTTTGCATAGGCCTCTCTTCCTGAGAGAATGCGCAGAGCGCCGTTTCCTCTCTGGTCCTGACTGAGCAGGCGGACGGACGGACGGACGGACGGAGAGACGGGCAGGTGGCTCCCACGCTGTTCATCCGACGGTCCGTAGTGGCCCGAGAGGAGGTCAAGTCTCCTTTCCCTTCCTGCCCTGCTCCAGCGAGAACGAGAAGGTAGATCAGGACATCGGCAGGTCAGGCGCAGGGACCAGGGAAGAAAGATAGGACCGGTGACCCCAGGCAGGCCACAGTTCCAGTAGCCTGGGTGCGCTGGATATGCCACCGGTCGAGCAGCGAATGCCAGGGCAGAGCGAAGAGCCTGCCGCCCTGAGCACTGCCGGGCTAAGCCTCGCTATCTCTCACCCCTACGGGTATGCTGATCAGGAGCGACTCCTCCAGCGGTTGTGTGCCGAGAGCAGCGAATGGCGCGACTGGCGCACTGCGCTGGACGACGACACGAATGCCATCTAGGAATGTATCACCGAGCCAGGCCTCGACATCACTGACCAGCTCGAACGCTTCTGTCGCAAAGCGATGGGCGCGAATCACGAGAAGAGCCTCGCGCTCCTCATGGGGCCGCAACCAGAGAGGTTGCCCGGGAACCAGGCGGCTGCCGTCCTGCGGTAGCTCGACCCAGGCTCGGAAGGCCTCCTCTCCCAGGCCGGTACTGTGGAGGTTCAGGCGCAAGCGCAGGGGCTGGGCCTTCTCTGTAGGATTCCCCAGTCGAAACGGCACTGCCCAGCGGTAGGCATCGGCAGGAGCGTTGATGACATTCAAATTGCAGCCGACGACCCAGGGCTCTGACCATCCCTCGATCTCAAGGGAGACACGCAGACAACGGTGACCGCTAGCACTCGGGAGCCATTGCCAGCTGAGGGCCTCGATATGAGAGGGATCAGCTGGTAAGGTCACAGGCCCCAATGCTGGCAGGTTCTCGTGCTTGAGGGAGCCCATGCCGAAGTAGTAGATCCGCGGCGTGGCCTTCTGCACCGTGAGCGGCTCTCCGGCCTCGTTACATAAGAGAAGACGGATCGAGACTGTCTCGCCGACACGTGGCGGGTTGGGAACGATCTCCAGCCCGTTGGCGGCGAAGCGCAATCGGCGCCAGACTTCCTCTGGTGGAAGCGTTTGCCCAAGGGACACAGCATTCCTGGTCATGGATCTCCTCCTTGCATGGCAAGCCAAAGCGCATCTTTTACAAATCGTTCTATTATACGCTCTATTCGGCTAGTGGTGCAAGCGACGCACCAGGAAAGGAACCGGGCTAGAGCGTTCGCCTGCGACGATCTTCCACGCGCTTCGCCTTTAGCTCGAAGCGCGGTAAGCTTCCCTCGGCGACGGCTTCGACAGGGATGCGCAAGCCAAAGGAGGCGCGCAGAGCCTCCTGAATCTCGCCGACCAACGAGGGAGGGCACTCGACCTGGAGCGCGATCTCATCCAGCGGTCCATTGTTGGTCACGATGATACGGTACTCGGCCACCTCGGGGAAGCGGTGTAAGACATTGGCGATGGCCGAGGGATAGATATTGACACCGCGCACAATGAGCATATCATCGATGCGCCCCAAGATTCCGCCGGGGAGCAGCAGGAAGGCGCGGCCACAGGGGCAGCTATAGCCGCCATTGCGCACCAGGTCGCCGGTACGATAGCGCAGGGCCGGGTTGCCCCAACGTCCCAGATTGGTCAGTACTAATTCACCGACTTCGCCCACCGGCACAGGCTGGCCAGAGAGAGGGTCGAGAATTTCAGCGATGAATTCGCCTTCATTGACATGCAGGCCGTGTTGCTGCTCGCAAGTAAAGCCGTAGGCACCCATTTCGGACATGCCAGCGTGGTCGTAGGCTTTGGCTCCCCAAGCCTCTTCAATGCGCTGGCGCGTGGCCGGAATCGAGGCCCCCGGTTCGCCCGCATGGATTGTAATGCGCACCTTAAGCTTCTGCAGGTCAAAGCCCTCCTGCTGGGCCACCTCCGCCAGGCGCAGGGCATAGCTCGGTGTGCACACCAGGACGGTAGCCTGGACGTCTTGCATCATTCGTAACCGCTGCAGCGAGTCCATACCGCCGCCGGGAACCACCAGGGCCCCCAGATTTTTGGCCCCTTCACAGGCCGCCCAGAAGCCGATGAAGGGTCCGAAACCAAAGGCGATGAAGATCACATCATCGCGGGTGACGCCCGCTGCTTGATAGACCGTCTTCCAGCAGTCGGCCCACCACTTCCAGCTTTCCGCCGTATCGAGGACACGCAAGGGGCGTCCGGTCGTGCCCGACGTCTGATGATAGCGCACGTACTCGCTCAGTGCGTAGGTCATGTTCTCGCCATAGAGCGGATGCCGCTCCTGGTCAGCAAGCAGTTCCTGTTTGGTCGTAAAGGGCAGAAGCGATAGATCGCGCAGCCGTGTTAGTGAGAGCGACTGGCCATTCGCCAACAATTTCCGTTCGTAAAAACTGTTGCGCGGTAAAATGCGCGTAAGCCCTAGCTGGAGCCGGGCCAATTGCCGCGCTTCGATCAGTGAACGCGAAGCACTCTCCAGCCGTGGATGATTTGATTGAGGCATGGATCACGTCCTTTCACTCCCGGCCCCGAGCTGCCCGGCGGGCGGGAAAGCACGCCATATCCCTTACTTTTCTCCTTGCGGCTTTCTCGTTCTTCTTTATTTCTTTCTCGTATCTTCCTTGCCTGTCCTGTCGCTGTGGTTTCAGCAAGCAGCTCTCTCTCGCTGGGAGGCTGGCCTGTGCCCGGGCAGGGACAGCCCGGCACGTCGAGAGAGCCAGGTGCCCGCAGATGGCAGACAAAGGACGGCCCTCTCTTTCCGACCTACCGGGCAGACGGGTGGAGCCTTCTCATGCAGTAACACGCCTGGGCAGCTGCGGAGCGCTTCAAAGTCAGCCCAAGCCTACTCAGCTCCGCTGCCCTGCTCTGCTTCTAGCAGCAGGTCGAGAGCTCGTCGAACGTAGACCGGTGTGAGCTGTTTGCGATAGGTGATTGTCAGATCCGCGTTGTCCAGTGGCCTGGCACGTTTCGCAGCCAGGGTCGCTACTTCTTGCAGCAGGGCAGGCGTTGGCTGCTGTCCTCGCAGGCGCGCCATCGCCTCTTCAGCCTCGACAGGATGAGAGGCAACAGCGCCCAGTGCAATGCGAGCATCGCCTATGCGACCATCTGGCTCACGACGCAGGGCCACGGCCACACCCAGAATGGGGAAGTCGAAGGAGCCACGTCGGCGTAGCTTGAGATAGGTACTGCGCCAGCCAAGCGCGGGTGGCAGCCAGATCTCCTGTAAGATCTCATCAGCCTCACGAGTATAAGGTCGCATGCCGTCGTCGTAGAACAGCTCCTGAATCGGTATCTCGCGCTCGCCACGCACACTGACCAGACGTACCCGCGCTTGCAGGGCCACAAGCACGGGCGCCGTATCCGCCGAGGAGATGGCCCAGCAGCGTGGACTGCCCGGAGCGACAAGGCAGATGCTACCATCGCGCTTCATGCAATAGCCGATGGAATGGCGCCAGAACTCGGTTTGATTATAATAGTTGCAACGCGTATCCAGCAAGATATTGCCGCCAATGGTGCCAGCATTGCGCAACTGAGGTGTAGAGACCGCCGCGGCTGCCAAGGCCAGAGCAGGATAGTGGGCACAAATGAGTGGATGGTTGCTGATGCTTGTCAGGGTCTCGCCTGCACCGATGCGCATGCCCATTTCTGGGGAGCCACTGATCCCCTTCAGCTCGCGCAGGTGGCGCAGCCCAATAAGGACCGCAGGCGTAAACTGGCGACGCTTCATATTAGGCAGCAAGTCAGTTCCGCCGGCCACGGGCATGGCCTGGGGTCCTTCCTCAGCCAGTAGCCGCGTTGCCTCGCCGAGTGTGCGTGGTGCCAGATAGCGAAAAGGAGGCAGGCGTAGCATTCAGGCAGTTCCTCCTTTCTGCGGAAGCTGGGAGGAGGTGGAAGCTGCCCCATGAGGAGCACTCTCTCCCTGCCTCGGATGCTGATGGTGGCCGTTCGTTGGGTCGGGCCGCTGCTCTAGATGCTCTGGAGACCAGCGAATGAGCCGCGCGGGCCATAGCTCATTCAAGACGATAGGCGTGACACGTGGTGGGGGCAGTGGACGCTCGCCAGGTTCGCTATGAGCTGCTTTGAGGGCGCGCAAAACCTTGTCTGGTGTAATAGGCACTTCATCAATACGAATGCCAACGGCGTTATAGACAGCATTGGCAATAGCCGGGATGACAGGCAGCAGCGGCCCCTGCCCGGCCTCTTTGCCCCCAAAGGGGCCTTCATCGTCAGGTTGGCCAACCAGAATCGTCTCGATCTCTGGGGTGTCGAGGGTTGTGGGGATCTTGTAATCCAGGATCGAAGGGATCTTATGCCGCCCTTTGCGAAAGATCTGCTGCTCCATGAGAGCCTCACCATAGCCCATATAGGCGCTTCCCTCGACCTGGCCTGCAACGAGCAAGGGATTAATTGCCTGGCCCACATCGTGGGCGAGCCAGAGCTTTTCAACCTTGACCTCGCCCGTTTCGATGTCAACCCCCACCAGAGCAACACAGGCCGAGTATGAGTAGGCCGGCGAAGGACCAACTCCAGCCCCCTTGAAGTCCCCATGAATGTCCTCTGGAGGCGCATAGGAGCCAGCTGCGACCAAGGCCCCATAGCGAGCTTCGGCCAGCTGCACTGCCTGCTCAAAGGAGAGGGCCACCTGCGGATCGTCAACACAGTAAATGAAGCCATCGCCGCTCTCCAGGCGGTCGGGAGGCAGGCGCAGCCGCTCAGCCGCAACGCTGTGCAGTAGCTCCTTTAGACGCCGGGCCGCTTGAATAGCGGCGTTACCCGCCATGAAGGTGACACGACTGGAGTAGGAGCCAAGGTCAACCGGGGTTAAAGTCGTATCGGCTGTCTCCAGGTGGATGCGCTCCGGCTCAACTCCCAGTTCCTCGGCCACGATATAGGCGAGCACCGAGGTCGAGCCTTGGCCAATGTCGGTGGCGCCGCAGTAGACGGTGACCCCTCCGCCACGATCGAGGCGGATCTGGACAGCGGAATGGGGCATATCATTCCAGTAGATCGGCTTGCCGGCTCCACAGATATAGGTGGAAAGAGCCAGTCCCATGCCGTGCCGAACAGGTGAAGACTGGCGCACAGCCTCAGCCTCGCGCGCCAGACGCGCAGCATGAAACTCACGCCAACCGGAGCGAGCGACGACCTGATCCAGACATTCCTCAAGGGCACAGCTCGTAATGCGCAGACCGTTGATAGTCCGACTGTAGGGTCGGACCAGATTGCGCTTGCGCAGCTCGATCGGATCGATTCCCAGATCGGCGGCGATTTTATCGAGGTGAACCTCGACAGCGAAGCGTGGCTGAGGCGTGCCGTGACCACGCTTCGGGCCACAGGGCGGTTTGTTGGTGAAAACACGCATGCCCTCGAACTTGTAGGCAGGAAGGGCGTAAGTGACCGGCTGGAGAGCGCCCGTATAGTAGGTGGTGGCTACGCCGTAAGAGCCGTAGGCTCCTCCATCCAGGAAGGAGCGAAAATGCATGGCGGTGATCGTTCCGTCGCGCTTGACTCCGGTCTTGATCCACATCTTGACAGGATGGCGCCCGCGATGGATGAGAAAAACTTCTTCACGCGTACAGGTGATTTTGACAGGCCGCCCAGTGCGACGCGCTAGCTCACAGGCACAAATCTCATGCGAGAAGGGATCGCTCTTGCCACCAAAGCCACCTCCCACGTGGGGAGCAATAACGCGCAGATGGGAGGGCGGGATGCCCAGAACCTTGCTAACTTCGCGATGGACATAGTGAGGGGTCTGTGTCGAGGACCAGAGGGTGAGCTTCCCCCCGATGGGATCATGGGGGTCCGGCTCCCAGCGTGCAAGACAGGCATGGGCCTCGATAGGAACGTGGTTGTTGCCCTCGTAGTAGAACCAGTCTTCTCGCACATAGTCGGCGGCAGCAAAGCCAGCCTCGATATCGCCAAATTCATAAGAGACGGCTTTGTGAATGTTACCGTTGCGCGTCTCCTCGTGGATCTTGATGTCAGGGTGCGCCAGAGCCTCCTCGATGCCCATAAGAACCGGCAAGACTTCGTACTCGACTTCGATCAGGCGCAAGGCTTGCTCCAGGGTATCCGGGTCCGTGGCCGCCACGGCTGCCACTGGGTCGCCAACGTAGCGCACTTTGTCAACGGCTAAGGCCGTTTCGTCCTGGCTGGAAGGCAAAATACCGTATTTGCGCGGCAGATCTTCACCCGTAATAACGGCGAGCACACCTGGCAGCTCCCGCGCTTTACGCGTATTGATAGAGATAATGCGCGCATGGGGATGTGGTGAGCGCAGAAGGCCGCCGTAGAGCATACGCGGGAGCATGATGTCATCAGCATAGATAGCCCGCCCGGTCACAGTGCTATAGGCATCAACTTTGGGCAAGGGCTTACCTACCACTTTGTAGGGACCTGCTTTGCGTGGTTGCAGGCGCCGCCATTCGTCCATAGCTTCTCCTCTCTCTTGTGTACCGGTGCTGAGCTGAGCGGACGATACGGATACGATCGCTGTCGATCTGACCAGGATGCCTTTTCAGGGCTGGAGGGCAGCATCGGGCCGCCGCTCACCTTGGTGGGCAACAGACAGACGCTCCGCCGCCGCCTCGATCGCCTCGTAGATCTTCGTGTATCCGGTGCAGCGGCAGAGGTTCCCGGAAAGGGCCTGTTTGATCTCTTCACGCGTTGGATGGGGATTCTGACGTAGAAGGGCTACAGCGGAGAGTAGCATTCCGGGAGTACAGTAGCCACATTGAGCCGCTCCTAGCTCGGCGAAGGTCTCTTGAAGCGGGTGCAGCCTGCCCTGTTCCTCCAGCCCTTCAATCGTCGTAATCTCACAGTCTTGAACCTCTAGCGGCAGGGTCAGGCAGGAGAGAACCGGCACGCCGTCGAGGAGCACGGTGCAGGCACCACACTCGCCTAGCTCGCAGCCATGTTTTGTGCCGGTCAGCCCGAGATCCTCACGCAGGACCTCTAGCAAGGTCCGATGAGGCAACACCGCCACCTCATAGCGTTCACCATTGACACGCAGGGTAATCAGTTCGCGCATGTGGTCTCCTTTCGGCCCGATGATCATCTCCAGGGTGACCCAGAGAGAATCCCTCGGTGAGCACTCCGGCTGACAGGGGAGCCGATCGGGTTCTTCAGATAGTGCAACCCTGTGTTATTATAACATTTTTCCTTGCGTGCTATCTTGCCCAAGTGCAGCACTGTATCTGTAAAGTGCACACTCCTCCCCGCAAAAGCGGCTCCCGCCCGGAATCAGCCCAAGACGAGCCTCAAGGCAGACCGCTGACGCGGAAATCGCGCGGATGCTCGACGAGGAAACGCTCTTCAATCTGCTGCTTCCCACCAGCGGGCAAGGTAAACTGCCAGGTCAGCTGCTCTAGCTTGCTGCGTTCCTGTGGCTCGGGCAACAGAGAGATGATACGCACTTTGATGCGTTCGTGGCGCGAGATGGGCACGCGGTCCATAATGATGATGCGGCGTTCGCCCTGAGCAAAGTTCTCCACTGTGATGCGGTAGGCATAGGTGATGCGCCGCAGGTTTCCCTGCAGGCGACTGCCCTGTTCAACTGTACGCTCGATCAGCTCACGTCGAATGCGCACAGAATCATCGAGGCCAAGGAAGAGGCGAAAGGTTTGGCTGGGAGCCGTGAGGTCGATTTCGGTGGTACCGACATACTCCTCGTCGACGAAGATGTTGGCCTTGCCTTTGAGCAAGACACCGCCGCTGCTGTTCTCTACGGTGGCACGCAGATGGGCCACTTCTTCCAGGGCCGGGATCGCGACCACTTCGAGTCGGCAGGGAAGCCGATATTGGGCAATAAGCGTCCGATGGGGTGAGCCATCAGAGGGAATGTTGACAGAGCGCCCACAGTGATAGACCAGGGCAGTCGCCCGCTGCTCAATCTCGGCACTTGACTCGACGACCTCTTCGCTGGCTAGAGCCTCGTCCTCGACTTGACTCTCCGCTGCCGGAGCTGGCTCTGGCAAGGCGCTCATCGGGGCCGCCAGCATGGCCCTCCGCTGCTGGCTGGACATGCCCAGCGGAGGAGGAGGCACACTAGCAAAGGCCTGGGACAACAACACTGGTTGGAAGGTATCCAGATACCAGGGTTCCAGTTTGGGCAAAACCGTCGCTTGCGCCGGGCGCGCTGTAGAGAGCGCCAGCGCTACCTCGTTCCAATCTTCGCCGGTGCGCTGCTCTACCAGGCCGATACAGGTGAGGTCAACGCTGCTTTCCTGACCAGCATTGCCATTAGCACCATCGTGGCCGGTGAAGGAGAGACGGGCATCGTAGCTGGGACGCCAGGCTGCCCCTTCGATGAGATAGCTCAGCTCCAGCATCAGCTCACCAGCGCGCGGTAGCTCCACGGTTACAAGCACGGCCAGGCGATCAGGATCGCTGTGAAGGCGTTTCTGCTCCAGTTCACGCTTCTTAGCCTGCCACTCTTCTTGCAGTTGATGTAGCTGGATAGCCACATCCTGGGCAGCTTCGGCATCCTGCAGCATTTGCTCTAGCAGAGCAGCAAAAAAGCTCTGGTAATCGCCCGGTTGTAAGCGTCCCTGGGTCAGTCCCTGGATGAGAGCCGGTGCTTGCTCTCCCAAAGCCTGGACCCAGCGTCGACGCTGCTCAAGGGCCTGCTGGCGGGCTTGCAGGAGCTGAATCTTGCGCTCTAACAGATCACAGGCGGTCTGCAAGCGCAGCAGCTCTTGCTCGGGGGGACGGGCCAGAAAGGCTGTGGTAGCCTCAACGCCGAGCAGGCGGGTTCCTGCCGGTCCCCGGCCACTGGCTCGCAGCGAGTCCTTGAGGAAGTGGGGCAGATAGTTGACGCGCAGTTCATGCTCGCCCTCCTCCAGGGAGAGACTTCCTTGCCGCTTAACAAGGGCTCGATCTCCATAGACTGTGACCTCGACGATGCGGGTCTCTAGCTCAATGACCATGCCTACCTCATGGGTGGAAAATGTGAATTGACAACCAATCTAGCGTGGCAAGCGATCAGCGCAGCAGCACTGTTGGCCTGCACCAGCTCGTTTGACGGTGAAAGAATAGCTCGCAGGCTTCGCCCGGAAGACGATTCTGCATATCTGCTTATCCATACCGCTGATGAGATTGATTACGACTCTCCATAACAAAGCTTCTACTGAAAATAGGCGTCTGCCCCTTCACTCTTCTGCAGGTCATCCCCGCTGGGCCAACTACCAGATGAGAGGCTCTCGCCCAACGCCGATCTTGTCTAAGAGAGCCACGAGTAAGGAAGATGGACCCCAGTCGAGAGGCTCCGTTGCCAGAGCATGAAGGCCAGACGAAGCAGTCACGCAGCCTCCCAGGCTATACTCACTCCCTAGGCAGCGTTTGCTTGCTCGTTTGTCTGATCACTCATAAGCGTTTAAAAGCCGAAGCTATCCCACCTCCGTTGCAGCAGGAAGAGGAGGAACAATGTTGTTCGCTAGCACTATACCATATCACTCAATCCGGCGTTCTCTGCGACTCCACCTGGTCAGGCTACTCGGGGCCTGTGGCGTGCTGGGAATCTGCTTGAGTGTCGGCTTCTTGTGGCCGTCCGCTCTCTGGGGCAACCCGGCCATCAGTGTCGCGCATCTCCTCAGTGGTTGGCATCCTTTGAAGATACGCTCCGCCCGGATCACCAGACCGCAGACCTCTAGCCAGAACCTACTGTACCATAACGGTCCAGTGATGAGCCGCGCAATGACCGCCTATGCCATCTTCTGGGAGCCAACAGGCTCTCAGGTAAGCGCGAGCTATCATCAGCTGATCGAACGCTACTTTCAGGATGTAGGCAGTTCAGCGCTCTATCACAACAATGTACAATACAGCGATAGTAGCGGTCAGGTTCCTACTGGCGCCAGCTTCGGCGGCTCCTGGATCGACCGTCGCCCATACCCGGACTCGACGCTGAGCGACGCTCAAATCCAGGATGAGGTCAGACGTGCGCTGCAGATTCAGGGCTGGAGCGCTTCCCTTTCCCATATGTTCTTTGTTTTTACGGCTCGCGGAGAGAACATCTGCTACAACAGCTACTGTAGCTTCTCCAGCTTCTGTGCTTATCACGGCTACTTTGACAAGGAGGTCATCTACGCCGTCATTCCCTATACAGGGAGCGATCGCGAAGCCTGCGGCGTCCCTTCCTCGCCTAACCATGATAGCGACGCAGACAGCAGCATTAATGTGGCCTCCCATGAGCAGATGGAAGGAGCCACCGATCCCCTGCTCAATGCCTGGTACGATAGCCAGGGGAGTGAAATCGGAGATAAGTGCTCGTGGGAGTTTGGGCCGACAAGCGCTGATGGCGGCAATGTCACCTGGAACGGCCACCGCTACCTTGTACAGGAAGAATGGAACAACCAGAGCGGTGGCTGTGCCCTAAGCGGCCCATAAGCCAAGGGAGGCCTGCCGGACCAGCCAACCGCTTTGCACGAGATCCCTTGTCTGTGCCGGTCCGCAGTCCGAGCGCTGGCAGCCTGAGTTGAAAGGAGCAGACCCACTCAGGCTTGCTCAGCGAGTGCAGCCTCCAACGCAGCAGCCCAGGCCAGCAGCTCCTCATCGCGCATCCAGCCGGCCACACACTGCAGGCCGAGTGGTAGCCCGTTCTCAGCTCGACCTGCCGGCAGGCTCAGAGCAGGCAGGCCGGCCTGAGTCCAGGGTAAGTTCATGAGGCCGCTGCCCGTTGTCTGCAGGCCCTGGGGAGCCGGGCCAGGAGCCGCCGGGGTCAGCCAGAGATCGATGCCCTCACGCTCCATCAGGGCCTGCACCTGGGTTCGCAAGATCTCACGCCCTGCCCGCGCCTCTACAATCTCCTGAATGCCGATCGTCGCCCCTTCGCGAATGGCAGCCGCAGTCAACGGACGGTAAAGAGCAGCATAACGCTCGAACCAGCGCGCATGCACTCGTGCCATCTCAGCATGAACCAGACGCAGATGGCGCTGATTGACAGAGGCAATGTCTGGCAAGGCAGGTACGCGTTTGAGGCGATAGCCCGCCCGTTGAAGCCGCGCGAGCTGTTCCTCAAAGGCTCGCCGCCCCTCCGGCGAGGTCTGGTCAAGATAGGGACCCTCGGGCACACCCAGCACTGGCAGGGGTAGGGAAGGACAACCACGCCAGCCGCGGCAGAGCAGGGAGGCCACTTGTGCCATCCCCGCGATGTCTTGGGTAAATAGGCCCACGGTATCGAGAGAAGGGGCACAGAGAATCAGGCCATCGGCGGAGATGCGTCCGAAGCTAGGCTTGAAGCCAATAATGCCACAAAAGGCCGCCGGACGCAGGACCGAGCCGATGGTCTGAGTTCCAAGAGCCAGCGGGCAGTAGCCGGCGGCTACCGCAGCCGCCGAACCACTGCTAGAACCACCTGGCGTATGAAGAGGATTCACCGGGTTGCGCGTTGGCCCTGGCTCGAAATAGGCAAATTCAGCACTGGCGGCCTTGCCAAGCACAAGCGCCCCCGCCTCGCGAAGAAGGGTCACGCTGCTGGCTTGTGGCCCACTCAGGACCTCCGCCGGAAGCTTGGAACCAGCCCGCGTTGGAAAGCCATGCACATGAAAGAGGTCCTTGACGGCGAACAGGACCCCATAGAGCGGTGGGCGATCTGCCGGATCAGGATAACGCCGTTGCAGGCTTAACGCCTCTCTGCGCAGCCTCTCACGCCTTCCCTCTTCGGGCAAGAGAGCGTCAAGTGCGGGTTCGGCCCGCTCCACCCAGTCACAGGCTTCCTCAATGGCGGTCATCAGGTCCTGGCGACCGCTGCTGAGTTGCTCCGCCCGCTCTTGCAATCGCACTTTTCTCGTCCACATCCCCTTTCTAGGCTCCTTTCCTCATGTTCGGTGAATATTTCGTAACACGCACTCAGTCGAATAGACGCACACTTCTGCACCGCCAGAGCACTTCTGAAGGCCAGAGAGCTAGCTGGCGCTGCGATGTTCTTCTCGTACTGTTTCTCGTCGACTGCCGCAGATTTCTCAGGAAGAATTTGCAGACTCCCTATTTACGACGGACTATGGTAGACTAGACACAGTTTCTCCAAGCAAGAGAGCGATTACGCTGCGCAGGAGGATCGCTATGCGCGCCTGCAACTATTGTGGCACGAAGCTACCAGATGATGCCAGATCCTGTGGACACTGCGGGCATTCTCTGCCCACAGAGGAGCCGACTCAACCACTCCAGGCCCGGGACAGCATGTTCAGTCAGCAGCCGTCTAGCGCCGCGTCTGGTTCAGTCTGGACCCCCGCCAGTGAAGGTGAGGCGGAATCCGACGAAGCAACGTTACCACTGCCAGCGGAGCAGGAGTCGGATCTTGCTTCCCTATCCAGCTCCTCAGAAGATGAGACGGTCTCAGACTGGTGGCAGACGATCCCAGAGTCGCCTTCCTCTCTCTCGGCGGATGATGAGGTGGGAGGACCTTACCATTCTCCTTCCGTAGAGATCACCTCTGTCGCTCAACAGGACAACCGGGCTGCGCAGGCGGCGGAGGAGGAAGAGACTCGGCGCCGTCGAGCCTGGATTCTGCCTTTGCCAGGAGGGGAGCAGCTGGTGGCAAGTCAGGTCCCCCATGTCCAGGGCAATCCTCCAGCTCCTGTACCCTATGTGCGCGGTCGACCTCCCCACAGCCCCAAAGCTTCGGGTCATGGCGAGGAGGTTACCAGCCTCCGGGAGCTGGCTGAGCAGCCCCCGATATACCCTGTGGCCCCTGCTGTGGCCAGTCCACCAGCCTCTCGTCGTCTCTGGCAGCCACTTACTCGTCCAAGCAGCGGGCCGCCAGCATGGTTGACACTCGCTCTGGTCGCTTTCTGCGCAGCTTTACTGATCACGAGCAGCACTGTGGCTGCAGCCTTTACTATCTGGTCACCTACGCTCGCCATACTCTCTGGCAGCTCGACCGTAACCCCGGGCGGTTCGCTGCACCTGCACGGCTCCCATTTCCTGCCCGGTAGCACGGTGACCCTGACACTTGATCACCATCTTCCCCTGCACTTCAGCGGCATTATAGCCCCGCAACAGCAGCAACAGCCGGGGACAGTCGCGGCTGAGCTGTTCAATCCAGCGACGCTGGCCTGGCAAACGCTGGAGGGGAATAGCCTGCAGACCCGGGGAGACGGCACTTTCGATGCCACTCTGACCATTGATCCAGCTTGGCCTCTGGGCCAGCACTCGATCCAGGCCAAAGAGGCTCTGACATCGCGTAGCGCAAACCTGACCTTTACGATCGTGAGAGCCACACCGCCGACACCTTCAGCTACCGCCAGCCCGACTCCAACGGTGGAAGTCAGCCCGAGCAGCTCGCCAACGCCTACAGCCACGGCAACCGCTGCGCCAACGTCCCCCCCTCCCACCGGAGGGTTGAGCTGCGTTAATCCCTCAGCGGTGACATTCGGCCCGCTGAGTGCCGGCTATGGTAAGCCAGTTGAGCAGAGCATCACTCTCTGCGCCTCCGGCAGCGGCGCAGTCGGTTGGACGGCCAGCTGGGACAGCCAGCAAGCACCCTGGCTCTCCCTGAGCACAACTTCGGGTCTGCTGGCCGCGCCCGGCGAAGAGCAGATTAGTCTCAGCGCAAGCGTCGGCGCCCTGGCAGCGGGGCGTTACAGTACTGATATTAGCTTCAGCGACGACGCCGGCCATCCAGCCCTGCTGCTACAAGTAACGCTCATCGTGGTCAACCCGTGTCTGAGCGCCTCCCCTACCTCGCTCAGCTTCACTGCTGTGGCCTCCACCAGCGACCCGGCGCCTCAGACCCTGACCATCCAGAGCTGCAGCGGCCTGGAGAGCTGGTCAGCCTCCCTGCAATTGGCAACAAAACAGGTCTGGTTGCATCTCAGCAGCAATAGCGGTACGCTCAGTGCGAACCGCTCCACCTCGATCACGGTCACTGTGAACAGCCTGCAAACCAACCTCTCCGCAGGGAGCTACCAGGGGGAGATTCTCCTGAGCAGCGGGCAGAGCCAGGTGACTATTCCGGTGACGCTGACGGTCCAGCCTCCCCCGACACTGATTTTGGAAGCGCCACAGTCGGGCATGCTCCAGGCAGATAAAGATTGTCAGTTCACCAGCTCAGAGACAAGCTGGCAGTGCCCGGTAACTATTGGGGCGGCAGCCCAGAACGTTGCTGCGCTGAACTGGAGCAGCTCTAGTAGCGGCGTCAGCGGCATCACGTTCACGCCTGCCGCAGGCACCCTGCCCCCTGGCCAGTCGGTATCGATCCAGGTGACGATTCCTGGCGAGGCCTGCCCCTCTTCCGCAGTACTGCTCTTTGAGGGACCAGCCAATAGCATCAAAGTCACCTGGAGCTGTTTCCCTATTGCTTCTTGATACAGGCAAGCAGAGCTGAGAGAGGCCTCAGACAATGACCTGAGCCTCGTGATCAGCCCACAAACAGGTCACGATGGCCGTTGAGTATGACAGTAAGGAGTGATTTTCTAGCAAAAGCAGAAAAAGTGATGGATAGTGACGCATTGATCGGGCAGCGGCTCGGTGCCTATCTGATTCAGCGCCAGCTCGGCGAAGGAGCAATGGCGCGGGTCTATAAGGCCTACCATTCACGGCTGCGGCGCGATGTGGCCATCAAGATCATTCGCCCAGAGGTAGCGGCGCGCCCTGGCTTCGCCGCCCGCTTTGAGCGGGAGGCCCAACTGATCGCAAGCCTGGAGCACCCTCACATTGTGGCCGTCTACGACTTCGGCGAAGCGAACCTTGGCAGGCTCGGGACCATCCCTTACCTGGTCATGCAATACGTTGGCGGTGGTACCTTGCGCGACCTCCTGCGCGACCGTCGCCCGCTTGACCAGAGGCTGGCCATACGCTATGCCCGAGACCTGGCCCGCGCTTTGCATCTGGCTCACGAACGCGGGATCGTCCATCGCGACGTGAAGCCCCAGAACATGCTCTTGACCAGCGGCCCACAGCGCGAGATTTTGCTCTCCGACTTCGGAATCGCTAAATTGCTCGATCGGCGCGCTAGCCCGGCGGTGCGAAGAGGCAGGCCGCCCCTACTCGATGAGAGCGAGGAAGAAGGCGAGCCGACAGAGCCAGAGCTGGAGCACCTGCAACTCACCAGCGCCGGCGAGCTAATTGGCACGGCGGCCTATATGGCCCCGGAACAGATCAAGCGGCTCCCAGTCGATGCGCGCACGGATATTTATGCTCTGGGAGTGGTTCTTTTTCAGATGCTGACAGGGCATCCCCCTTTCGAGGCCGACAGTACCGTCGGGCTGCTTTATCAACATGTCCATCGCACAGCGCCCGACGCCCGTACCATCAATCCGGCGGTCTCGGAGCAGCTGGCGCGCATGACTGCTCGCGCTCTGGCCAAGGACCCCGATGAACGTTTTCAGTCAGCAGCAGAACTGGCTCAGGCCCTGGATCTCCTGCTGTTGCGAGAGCGCGAGGCCATCTATCCCTCACCGCGAGACCAGGGCTCAGGCCAGACGCTTGCTCAGCCAAGCAGAGCCAGTGCTATCGAGCTTGCAGCAGCCCAGGAGGCCAGCTCACTGGCTCCATCCCAGATCACTGCAGCTCCAAGCCACACAGAGACACCACCCGCCGCGACCTCTGCTCTCACCTCAGTGCTCAGACCTGGCAGGGCTAGCACGGACACTGGCACACACTCCCAGACGCTGCCCGCTTCTCTTAGAGGACAAATCTGGCAGCGTCGCAGGCTTCCCTTTGTCCTCAGCGGGCTGGTCCTTCTCCTCCTCATCGCCATCACGCTCATGCAAAGCCCGCTGAGCAGCTGGCTGGCGTTCCTGAATACATCTGGTTCCACATCCGAGGCCATAGCCCAGCCCTTTACGGATACGTTCCAGAACAATCAACAACGCTGGACCGAGAGTGCTCCTGCGCTCAGTACAGCCATCGGCAACGGCCAGTATCTGATCACCATCGACCAGACGCCGCCAGCCACCTACTACTTCCCCTACCCCCAGGCCGTAGGGAACCTGCCGGCCAGCTTCACATTGCAAGCCCAAATGCAGCGCCTGGCCGGAGAGGAGGAAAATTGGTACGGCATCGCTTTCCGCCTCCATCCCGAAGGGAACTATGTTTCCTGCTATGCCCTGGTTATCGACGGCGCTGGCCACTACGCTCTCTGGAAGTTCGATGCCCACGCAGCCCAGCCTGGTACCCCCTTAGTCCTGGCGAGCGGTACCTACTCCCCTCGCCCCCATGCCCCTGATACCTTAGAAATCAGCGTCCGGGGAGACACCTTCACAGCTCGCATCAATGCTGTTCCCCTGGACTTCAACGCCCCAACGCACAGCGTGAGCGACCGCGGCGGCTACAGCGGGGGCAAAGCCGGCCTGCTGCTGACCGGCCCCAACGCCCGCTTTTCCATCACGCGCTTCAGCCTCAGAGTTCCCTGAGAAGGCCAGGTCAGCTTGTGGGGAGAAGTGCCCTTTTCCTCCCACGGGGAACCTCAACCCGCAGGCGGGCGAGCCTGACTGAAGTGGAGGCCAGGGACCTCTCCCGAAACGCCTAGAGAAGAGTCCTGAGAGCTGGGCAGGTAGGGCAGGTTGTGGTAGAGTACAAGGCGGTGCGTAGATGTAAGAGGAGGTTGCTTGCTTCTCATGAGAGAGCATATCATCAGGCAATTTCTGGACGAGCCACAGTACAGCCATCCCGACAAGGCCCGGGTGACCATCATTCCGGCGCCGCTTGAATATACCGTCTCATATGTGCAGGGGACACGTCACGGTCCCCAGGCTATCCTTAATGCCTCTAGCCAGCTGGAACTCTACGACGAGGAGCTAGAGTGCAGTCCGCTTGAGGAGGTAGGCATCTATACCCGTCCGGCCCTGGATTACCGGGGATTAGACCACGCAAGCGCCCTGAAGCTGACTGGCCAGGCGGTGCGTGAGGTTCTAGAGCGGGGTCAGTTCCCTCTGCTGATCGGCGGCGAGCATTCGCTTTCTCTTGAGCCGGTTGCCGTGGCACGCGAGTTTTTCCCCGACCTGACAGTTATTCATATTGACGCCCACGGTGATCTCCGCGCTGAATACGAGGGATCTCCCCTTTCACATGCCTGCATCGCCAGGCGCGTGTTAGAGCTGGGTATCCCGGTGCTCGAAATCGGTATTCGCAGCATCAGTGCCGAGGAGAGGGACTTCCTACGTCGTGGAGCAGATGCAGCTATTGTCTGGGCGCGCGACCTCGCTCGCGGCCAGGCACGCATCCCCTGGGAGCGACTGAGCGAGCACACCTATGTAACATTCGACCTGGATGCCCTCGATCCTGCCGAGATGCCCGCCGTAGGCACCCCAGAGCCAGGCGGACTGAGCTGGTATCAGGCTCTGGAGCTGCTGCGCGAGATCTACCGGCGCACCACCGTGGTAGCCCAGGATGTGGTTGAGCTTTGTCCCATCCCCGGCCAGATTCGCGCGGATTTTCTGGCTGCACGCCTGATCTATAAGATGATCGGCTACCGGTTTTCTGCCCAGCTACCCGAGTAGATCCCCAGGCAGCATCTACTAACAGACAAGAACCAGCAAGGCTAAGAGCATGGGAGGAGAGATGAACGGAGAGAACAGTGAGCAGGGCCTTGGCCTCCCAACCAGGAAAGAGGCGAGGAGAGCAGCCTGTGCCTCCCCAAGGCAGAGGCGCCATCTTGATGAGCACGGTTCAGGTCGGTATTGCTGCTGGCGCAGGCAGGCAAGGCCCTGGCCGGGGAGCAACTTTGTCTTTTTGCTCCTGCTCTTGTTACTGGCCCTGCTAACGGCCTGCGAATCCGACACGAGCCAGCCAGTAGCGGGCCAGGCTCACTTACGCCAGCTTGATAACGGCAGTATTATCTACGATAGTAGTGCCGAGACTGTCTTGCTGCGAACCTTCCGCGGTGGAGGCCATCAGGGCACGCTCGATCTCAGTCCCCAGCTGAGCATTTACGGAGATGGTAGCTATATTCTCGGCCCCGGCCTGCAGATGCGTGAGGGGCATCTTAGCCAGGAGCAGCTCAGCCAATTGCTCCATACGCTGGTTAACAGCTATGGGTTGCTAAGCTTCCAGCGCCAGCAGTTCTACGAGGTACCCGATCAGGATGCGGTCTTGCTCCAATTCAACGTGAACAACCAGCATTATCAGTTTCTCTACAGTACTTTTGGCCAGCGCCAGGAGAGCCAGCAGGATCTCGACGAGTACCAGCGCCTGGGCGAGGCGCTCACGACGATCAATGAAGCTGTGAGTCAGGGATCGACGACAGCTTATGACACCACACGCAAAGTGCTGCTGGTTCGCCAGGACTTCGGTCCCAATCTGAGTCAGCCGATCCCTACCTGGGATGTACCCGACTTTACTCTGCACCAGCTCGCCCAGTTCGAATGCGGTCCGGTGCCCCAGGACATCACAGGACCGAACGCCGACTCCGGCTGTCTGACCTTCACGACACCCCAGCGAGCCTTGCTTCTCACGCCCGAGCAGAGCCGCACCATCAGCAATTTGCTACACGGAAAGCTGAGTGGGGAATTTTATGAGCCAGCAACAGGGTTATACTATACAGTAATGCTCCGCGCACTCCTGCCGGATGAGCTGAACCAGGGGGTGGTGGCCATGTATGGTAGCCAGGACCTGACCTACAGTGGGGTGCCGCTGCAGCAGGGACCGCTTCCGGCCAAGGCCTCTTCTACAGGCCCCCAAGCCCAGCTAGCAGCATAGCCACAGAGCGGTCACCCGCTCGGCCCAGGTCCGGTCAGGGAAATCAGTCCGCGTGTCGCCGGCCATCGATGTCGTCCACAGGCAGTCGATCAGTGAGGGAGGACAGACAGGTCATGGCGTAGTGTGGTATACTGAGTCACAGAGAGCAAGGTCCCTCCACAACACCACTAACGTAGCGTGTAACGCACGCCAACCATGAAGCAGGTACGTTTGCCGATGTAAGGTTGCACCAGGACAGGCAGCCTACGCTTCAAGCCACGCTCAAGAGACGAGCACGTAGGAATCCTCCTTTCCTGGCTGCACCGTCTACCTCGTGATTACTCTACCCCTCAATGGGACGAGCAGAAAGGACATATGACCAGAGAATTCGAAAACAGGCGAAGA
>NZ_JADGIA010000351.1 GCF_019683635.1 Thermogemmatispora sp.
AGACAATGGGGGGTGGCATGGGGGCCCGCCCGGGCCTCGATGGGCTGTCGGGGGTGCATACGCATATGAGCAATACGTTGAATACGCCGGTGGAGGCGTTCGAGTATGCCTATCCCATGCGGGGGACGCGCTATGCGCTGCGCGATGGGGGGGGGGGCGCGGGCCAGGGGGGGGGGGGCGATGGGCTGGTGCGCGAGATCCGCTTTGAGGCGCCTGCTGAGGTGACGCTGCTGACGGAGCGGCGCCGCCTGCCGCCCTATGGCCTGCAGGGGGGAGAGCCGGGGCGCTGCGGGGAAAACTGGCTCTATCGCCGCGATGGCGAGGTGACCTTGCTGCCGGGCAAGGTGCATTTCCGCGCTGAGCCGGGCGATCGCCTGGTGATCGCCTCGCCTGGCGGTGGTGGCTGGGGGCAGGCGCCCGCGCCTGCGCTGGCGGCAGCCGAGGGTGCCTAGCGCGGGCTGGCCCGCCCGGGCCGGGCTGGACCAGGCCGGTCGTCATCTCCTGCAGGAGTGCCCACGATGAAACCGAATCTGCGTCTGAGACATGAGCGCGAGATGCGAGGCTGGTCGCAGGCCAGGGTCGCCGAGGCCATCGGCTCGTCTGAGAAGAATGTCAGTCGCTGGGAGCGGGGAGTCTCCTCGCCGCAGCCCTATTATCGCGAGAGGCTCTGTCAGCTCTTCGGCAAGAGCGCCCGCGAGCTGGGCTTTGTGGAGGAGGCCGGGGGTGGGCTGCAGGAGCGCGAGACCTCCCCAGGTCAGGGCCGTCAGGAGCGGGTGCTTGATCCGACGATGCCGCCGCTGCCAAACGAGGGGCGCGGCCTGGTCGGGCGCGAGACTCTGCTCGGGGAGCTGACGGCCCAGCTCTGTGCCGGGCGCTCGCTGGCGCTCTGTGGGTTGCCTGGGGTGGGGAAGACCGCTCTGGCCGTGACGTTGGCGCACGATCCGCGCGTGCTGGCGCGCTTTGAGGCGGGGGTGCTCTGGGCGGGCCTGGGGCCGCGCCCGAATGTGTTGGAGCATCTGCGCCGCTGGGAGCAGTTGCTGGGGGTGCCGCCGGCAACGGGAGAGCTGTCGCTGGAGGCGCGGGCCCGTGCCTTGCGGACGGCCATCGGGCAGCGCGGCTTTGTGCTGGTCATCGATGATGTTTGGGAGCTGGAGGCGGCTCTGGCTTTCAAGATCGGGGGGCCGCGCTCGGTCTTGATCGCCACGACGCGCTTTCCGCGCCTGGCGCTGGCGATCGCCGGTGAGGGAGCGCGGACGATTCATGAGCTGGAGAGCGCCGACGGGCTGGCTTTGCTGGCGCAGTGGGCGCCGGAGGTGGTGGCGCACGATCGGCGCGCGGCTTTGAGCCTGGTCGAGGAGGTTGGGGGGCTGCCGCTGGCTTTGACCCTGCTGGGGAAGTATTTACAGTCTCAGGCCCATAGCGGCCAGCCGCGTCGCCTGCAGGCGGCCCTGGCCCGCTTGCGCAGCTCGCATCAGCGCCTGCATGTCAGCGAGATGCGCGGTCCACTGGAGCAGCCGCCGCATCTGGCCTGGGGGACGCCGCTCTCGCTGCAGTCGGCCATTGCTGTCAGTGATCAGCAGCTCGATGAGCAGGCGCGTGAGGTGCTGCGCGCCTTGTCGGTCTTCCCGCCGAAGCCGAATAGCTTTAGCGAGGAGGCGGCCCTGGCGGTGGCCCAGGCTCCGCCGGAGGCGCTGGATGCTCTGGTCGATGCCGGCCTGTTGGAGAGCAGCGGCGCCGGACGCTATTTGTTGCATCAGACGATTGCCGATTATGCCAGCGCTCATCTGCGCGATCCGCAGGCCGGCGAGCGCCTGGTGGCCTATGTGACGGGCCTGCTGGAGCGGCATGGGAACGACGATGCCGCTCTGGAGCTGGAGAGCCGCAATATTGTGGCCGGCCTGCAGTATGCTTTTGAGAATGGACGCCATGCGCGCTTTATCCGCGGGGTGTTGGCCTTTGCGCCCTTTCTGCGCCGGCGTGGCTTTTATGATCTGGCCCGTCTCTATTTGCAGCGCGCCTATCAGATTGCTATCTGGTCGAGCGATGCGGCGACGCAGGGGCGTCTCTTGTTGGGTCTAGGCGAGGTGGCGCTGCGTCAGGGCGATCTGAAGGCGGCGGGCGGCTATCTGCGCGAGGCGCTGGTGCTGGTGCGTGAGGGCAGGCTGCGGCGCGAGTGGCGGCGCGTTCTGCGCCTGTTGCGCTATCTGGCCTGGCGCCAGGGCGAGGTTGAGCGGGCCGCCGATTATGGGCGCGAGCTGGCGGTGCTGGTGGCGGAGGAGGGCGGCGGCGACGGCTGAGGCCGGGGCAGGGTCTCGCGCATGAGCAGGGCGGCGAGGCAGCCCGAGAGGAAGGTGAGGAGGGCGACCAGGCCGATGGCCCAGGGAATCGAGAGCAGGTCGGC
>NZ_JADGIA010000352.1 GCF_019683635.1 Thermogemmatispora sp.
CTGTAAATGAGTAGAATATCTAATTCTATCTTCAAATATTTATGCACTATGCACAGTCCCTCTTCTCTGCAGCGCAGCCCGCGTCCTGGAACTATATAGACTAATGTCTATATGAACGAGACTCATCTGGCGAGAACCTTGCCTTCGCCCCGCAACTCAGCTATACTGATAGAAGGAGGTTAGGCCGTCGCCCCCGCTCCAGGCGGGTTGGCGGCTTCGTCTCCCGCTCCCCTACATGGTGCTCTCCTCCTTCTTCTTTCCTATCAGGCTCTCACCTGAGACATCCCCCAAAGCAACAGGAGACCTCACAATGGTTCGTACTCTCCCCAATTCCCTGAGTGCGGCTCTTAACAGCCTGACGCGCCGTCCCACCCTGGTCCTCAGCGTCGCCGACCGTGTCCTGCACTATGCTCTCTACCAGACCCCCGGCACACCCGAGAGCTGGCACGATGCCTGTCTCGCCAGCGATGGCAGCATCGTGCGCATCCGTCTCGCCCGGGCCAGCTCTTTTCTGAACGGGACTTTCCAGGTCCAGCGCATCAGCGATCCTGCCCAGGCCGGCCAGTGGGCTACCAGCGCCTGGGTGACGTTGCCGGGCGCCAGTGGGGTCATGAATCAGGATGGCAGTTGCGCCATTGCCAACTGTGGAGGCTTGCTGCGGGCTTTCGCTCAGCGCGGCAGCGGCGGCAACCAGCTCTGGGTCTGGACCTCAGCCAATAACGGCCTGAGCTGGAGCGGCCCAACGCCGGTGCTCTCCCCGCCGGGGAACGCTTTGATCAAAGGGGTAGCCTGCGCCGGCACCAACGATGTCTTTTTTCTCTACGATGTCGCCGGAGGCGAAGCCCTGGGCTGCTCTTTCTTCAATGGCAGCGGCTGGTCCAGCCTGCAAAGCTGGTCGCTGCCGCCGCTGGGAGCCAGTGGTGGGCTGGCCGCTGCCTGCACTGGTACGCTCTATACGCTGATTTATTCGGATAATTATTCACTGAGCACCTGCACCTTCAACGCCGCCAATGGGCAATGGAATCTCGGTGTGGCGATCGCTCCCGCTACGACCACCGCTATCATGCGCCTGGCTCCGCGCCTCTCTTGGGCGGACGGTCTCTACACCCTCAGCTGTGTCGAGGCTGACAGCGGCAATCTGACCGGCTCCGTCTACAGCTATCCGCGCCTGCGCCAGTCAGCGGACCTGGTCCACTGGTCCAACGGGACCATTCTGCATATGCTGCCCTGCACCTACGGCGCTGTGGTGCTACCGGTAGCCAGCCCCGCCAGCGGGAGTGCAGGCCCACGCTCCTACGTCTTGACTATGCCAGCCATCGCCAGCGCCCCTCTCTTCCAGAGCAGTAACCCCCAGCAGTCCCTTGACCTCTCGCCCGCCGTACTGGCTTACCGGCGCCTGGAGCGTCCAGGCCATCCCGCCCGCTTAGAGGTGCTGCTTGACAACAGCGGCGGCAGCTATAACGCGCTGGTCAGCAGCGCTGGCAGCTATCGCCCGCTCGGTCCGGGTGCAACGCTGACCCTGAGCGAGGGCTACTACGCAGGTACACCTCCCGCGCCGCTACAGATCAAGACCGGCAGCTATGTCCTGAGTCAGCTCCATTTCCTGCGCTCACCCCAGGAAAATTGCCTCTTGCTGGTCGCCAGCGATCGCACGCGCCAGCTTGATCTGCTCGCCCGCTACCAGAACAGTTACAGCGGCCAGACGCTGGCCTTCCTGATCAGCGAGGTCTGTGCGCGCGCCGGCCTCTTCAACATCGCCCTCCCCACGACTAATCAGATGAGCCAGACCATTCCCTCCTTTGTCATCCAGGCGGGCCAGCCCTACCGTGCCGCCCTCGATGAGTTGTGCAATACGTATGGCCTGGTCTACTTCCTCGACCAGGACGAGGTTCTGCGCTTCCGCGAGTTGAGTAGCAGCGAGACCCCAGCCTGGTCCTATCAGCCCGAGATTGAGCTGCTCAGCATCGGCAGCAGCGATGAGCGCGCCAACCACATCATTGTCAGCGGCAGGCCGCCGGCCAGCGGTTCCCCTCAAGCTTTGACGACCGCCGAGACCTACGACGACCTTCACCTGCAGCAGGTGGGCTGCGAGCGCCTGCGCTTCCACATCGACCACAAGCTGACGACCACCAGTCAGTGCGCTCAGAAGGCAGCTTTTCTGCTAGCCCAGGAGCAGCGTGTCGCCAGTCGGCATCGCATCACAGTGCCGCTGAATCCAGCGCTGCAGCTCTTCGATGCAGTGGCACTGAGCGATAGCCTGGCCCCCACCGGCAGCGGCCAGAGCCTGACCTGCCGCATCTGTGGCCTGACGGTCCACTATGCGGCCCAACAGAGTCTGGCTGAAATGCAGCTTGAGCTGGAAGGTCTCTAGCCCCAGAAGAGAAGAGA
>NZ_JADGIA010000123.1 GCF_019683635.1 Thermogemmatispora sp.
GGTGGAGCTGATCTATCCGGTGGCGATGGAGGCGGGCGTGCGCTTTGCCATTCGCGAGGGTGGCCGCACCGTCGGCGCGGGCGTCTGCACCGAGGTGCTGGAGTAATCTGCCCGGCCTCTGTCGGTCAGTATCTGCTACCTCGTCAGCCTTCGCTTCGCTGGCTGGCACTCACCAGCGGTGATCATCCCTTACCTCCCTGGCTGGGGGCAATGCAATGAGCGGAAAAAGGCCAGTCGCTGCTCACGGTCAGGTAGGTGGAGAGGGCGAGCGCTCGCGTCGTAGTGCTACAGCGCGCAGCGGCTCAGCGCGGACAACAGCAGATGACCTTATGGTCAGGAAGGGAAGCCCAGTGCGGCTCAGCGAGCTGCCATACTGGCCAGTGCAGCAGCACGCGAGAGGTGCCCGGCTGTTGTTCCCTTCCTGACCTTCGTGCATACGTGAGTGACTTGACGGTCAGCAACTCTCCTACTGCCGTCAGAGGAGGGTGGCATCCCTGAACGGAGAGAACTATGGCTAGTAAAAGCAAAGAGAATCGCATCATTGTTGCTCTTGCCTGCTCAAATTGCCGGCATCGCAACTACCATACCTCAAAGAACAGGCGCACTCATCAGGATCGCCTTGAGCTGAGGAAGTTCTGTCCCAACTGTCGCACACATACGATCCATCGCGAGACCAGATGATAGCCGGGCAACGATCGCTCCTGATCGAGAAAGGGTCAACGTGGCAAACAAAATGGCCGAGAAGAAAAAGGCTACTTCCGCTTCAAGCGAGGTTCTGCAGGCCAAGCCCCGCGGCGAGAAGGATGCTTCTGCCCCCAAGGAGTCGAAGCGGATGACGCAGCGACGTGAGGGCCGTCAGGAGGTACGCCGCGAACAGAGGCCATCCTTTTTTGCTCGCTTGCTTCAGCTGAGGCTGTTCCGCTTCCCCTATGAGGCCTATTACGAGCTGCGCTATAAGGTCACCTGGCCGACGTTCGAGGAGGCGCGCAATATGACGATCGCCGTCATTGCGCTCTCCGTCGCCCTCGGTATCGTCCTCGGGCTGGTCGATATTGGTCTCTTCCAGCTGTTCCGCCTGATCACGGGTACCGCCAGGTAGGTCCCTTCAGGTGGGTAAAGCGTGCAGGCTGCTGCCTGCGCTGGTTGCGCGCTTGCCCTTTGCTGTCGAAAGCGGCCTGGCGCGATGGCGCTCTTGTAGTGAAGACTGAGGCGCTGGAGGGGGTGACCTGACGGGGTCAAGGCTGGCAGAGCGGATGTACTGAGAGTAGAGCCAGCTGGTCTTGGTCTTGGGTTGTGGCAGTGGGCGAGAGCTGAGCGAGAGAGAGGCGTGTCCTGAAGGCTGGGAATGGATGGAATGGGAGTCGACGCCATGCCAGGCGCGGGCGTTGGGGAGATACCCTTCAAGGGGTGGGCGCCGATTCGCCCGGATGATCAGTGTAGAAGCGCTGGCCTGATCTTTGTGGGGCTTATCGGTGCCGAAGGAAGATATCCGCCCGTACGTAGAGAAGATCGATCGCCTGCAGGTCTTATCTAGAGAAGAGGGGGAGCAATAGATTCCCACGCCTCTGTGTTGTAATTTCTGTGGATATGGAATGGACGAATTGGAAGGACGCCCTCCCAGTGGCCGGCCAAGACGCCGCTGAGGTTGGGGTGCCAGGTTTAGCGGGCAATAAGCAAGAGGGAAATACCATGGTTGCTGATGACCCAAATCCAAAAGAACGGGCTGGCTCGGAAACGCGGTTCAGCACCGCGCTGTCGAAGTCAGGTAGCCCTGGTGCTGGAGAGCGCGCCTGGTACGCGATCCACACCTACTCCGGCTACGAAAATAAGGTCAAGAGCCATCTCGAAGCGCGCATCGCCTCGATGAACATGCGCGATAAGATCTTTCGGGTCGTCGTACCAATGGAAGAAGAGGTGGAGATTAAGCAGGGGCAGAGGCGGACGGTACAGCGCAAAGTCTTCCCTGGCTATGTGCTGGTCGAGATGATCTTGACCGAGGAGTCGTGGTATGTGGTGCGCAACACGCCGGGGGTCACCAGCTTCGTCGGGTCGGGAACGCGCCCGGTGCCTCTCCAGGAACATGAGGTCAGGGCGATCCTGAAACAGGTTTCTGAGGAAGCCGAGAAGCCGAAGACGAAAATCAGCTTCACGAAAGGTCAGAGTGTGCGTGTCATCGACGGCCCCTTCACCGATTTCATCGGGACCGTCAGTGACATCAACATGGATCGTAACAAAGTCACGGTTCTCGTCTCCTTCTTCGGGAGAGAGACGCCGGTGGTCCTGGATTTTCTCCAGGTCGAGAAGATTTAACAATCAACAATGGAGGCGGGAGGTTAAGCTAAACCTCCCACTTTTTCATACATGCATGCATGCTGGAAAGGCGACGCTCAGCGGGCTGCCCTGCCAGGCCAGCCAGGCGCTCCGGCCTCTGCCGGAATCGCCTCGGCGGCGCCTGCCACCAGGCCCCGGCGTCGCCGCTCACTGCCAGCCTCTGCCGTTTGAAGAAGGGCCTGACTCTTCTTTCTCTGGCTTCAACTGGCATGAGCACGAGCACGCACTCATTTTGCATTGTCGCTTGTTGAGGGAGCTGGAGTTACAATGGCAAAACGTGTTAAGGCTGTGATCAGGCTAGAGCTGCCTGCCGGTGAGGCTAAGCCCGCGCCCCCGGTCGGTACGGTGCTTGGCTCACAGGGCATCAATATTGTGGCCTTCTGTAAGGAGTATAATGCTCGCACAGAAAGCCAGCGGGGCATGATTATCCCCGCCGAGGTCACGATCTATGAGGACCGCTCTTTTACTTTTGTGACGCGCACGCCCCCAACGACGTTCTTGCTGAAGCAGGCGGCGGGGATCGAGAAAGGGTCTGGTACCCCCGGCAGAACAAAGGTCGGTACGATCGACCGCGCCAAGCTGCGCGAGATCGCTCAGCTCAAGATGAAGGATCTCAATGTCCACGATATCGAGGCCGCTGAGCGCATCGTCGAGGGGACGGCCCGCAGTATGGGGATTACTGTCGTCTGAACCGCAGGCGCAGCCTCGCTCGCCAGAGGCCAGGCACCCGACTCAGGTTGGGCCTATTTCCCAGCCTGCTCGGCGTGGACGGCCCTCCGTGACCGTGAAGGGGTCCTTGAGGCCCGTCCCAGCCTACGCCGGGTTGGGTCTGGCCGCTGGAGATGACTCTCCCTGCCGGCCTGCTGAGCACCAGGACAGGACAAGGTCGCGACCAGCTTTTCTAAGCAGCTGCCCGTCAGTCACTGCGGTAGATCACCACAAGGAGGGCTTACTGTTATGCCAAAGAAACACGGAAAGAAATATCTTGAAGCCTTGAAGTTGCTTGAGCCGGGAAAGCTCTATCAGCCTCAAGAGGCCGTTTCCCTGCTCAAGAAGATGAATTACGTCAAGTTTGATCCAACCCTTGAGATCCACATGCGCCTGGGGGTTGACCCGCGGCACGCCGACCAGATGGTGCGTGGCGTGGCCCTGCTGCCAGCGGGTACCGGCAAAGATGTCAAGGTCCTGGTCTTTGCTCAAGGCGAGAAGGCTCGCGAAGCCGAGGCCGCCGGCGCCGACTTTGTCGGCCTCGATGATTTGATCAAGCAAATTGAAAATGACTGGCTGGGCTTCGATGTGGCGATCGCGACGCCGGATGTCATGCCGAGGATAGGCCGTCTCGGTAGGAAACTCGGCCCTCGGGGTTTAATGCCCAATCCCAAAACAGGGACGGTCACGATGGATGTGGCCCGCGCCGTACGCGAGGCAAAGGCCGGGCGCGTGGAGTTCCGCGTTGATCGCACGGGGCTGCTCCATGTGCCGGCGGGCAAGCTCTCTTTTAGCGATGAGGCCCTGCTCTCAAATCTGGCGGCCATTATCGATGCGGTGATGCGCGCCAAGCCGGCCAGCTCCAAAGGCGCCTACATCCGCAACGTCGTCCTGGCTTCGACAATGTCGCCCGGCGTGCCGCTGGATCTTCAGTCGGCTCTCTCGTTGCGTGCCTAGCCTGGCAGAAACTCAGAGACGAGGCCGCCGTAAGCGGGGCCTTTCTCCGCTTCACTGGAAGCAAGAGAAGACCAGTGAGCGCAGTGGAAGGGGGGGCCTGCGCCCGTCTCCTCTCGCAGCTGTGGCTTGACGGTGTGCCCGTCTCTTGCCTATAATCTGAACAGCCTGTAACCTTTAACCTTTGCGACCGAAGACAGCAAGTATGCCCGGGGCATGTAAATGATACCGTACGGTATCAGCTTGCCGAGGAGCACGCTCTGCTTCTTGCTGCCATATGGCAGGCAGGCAAAGCCTTCGCAAGGCAGAGCAGAGTAGAGCAAAGGGGAGGATTGCAAGACAGCGTATGTCTTAGGCCGTGTTGGCTGCCTGACACTGAGCGGGCCGCCTCCACGCTCTCTATGCACTACGCACATCTGCGATCCATCCACCGCTACTGCTACCAACGTAAGCTTGCCTCCGGGCCTTCGGTGTCGCACTGAAGGCCCTTTTTCTTGCGCTCCTGGAAGAGTTATATCGACTTGTTGTTAACTGGTCAGCAGCTGAGGTGCATGCTGATCCCCACAGCGCGTGGATAACCTGCCGACTGAGGCCCGCTCCTTCCGCTAACAGGCCAGGCCACGGACGGGACTGGCTCGGGACCAGTTTGGGAGCCTTCTCCTGCTGACCTGATCTCGGTGTGTACTTGCCTGCCATCGACAGCGTGCTGTCCGGGCCTGCTCTGCTCAGGGCGCTGGGAACCTCTCCTTGCCTGCAGGGAGGAGCGGAGCGGCAAGCGGCTTTCTTCTCTCAAGCAAGCAAGCAAGAAGAGAAGACAACAAACCCAAAAGAAAGGAGGGGAGCGTGGAATGCCTACACCGGCAAAGGCGGCAAAGATCGAAGAACTGGCCGAGAAGCTGGCGCGCTCGCGCATCGCTATTCTGATTCAGACGCAGGGGCTTTCGGTCAAGGAGATGAACGAGCTGCGCAGCAAGGTGCGCCCGATGAATGTCGAGGTGCAGGTGGCCAAAAACACCCTGCTGCGTCTCGCTGCCCAGCGCAATCAGCTGCCAGATGTTGATCCGAATATCTTTCACGGCCAGACAACCGTGGCCTTCGGCTACGATGATGAAGTGGCAGCCGCCAAGGCAATCGTCGATTCCTTGCAGAACTCGAATATGGTGGTGCTCAAGGCGGCAATCCTGGGTGGGCGCTCGTTGACGCCGGAGCGCGTCGAGGCTCTCGCCAAGATCAGCGGCGGCAAGCCTTCGGCTCAGGCCCAGCTGGTCGGTGGTCTGCAAGGACCGCTGTCCACAACCTATAGCCTGTTGACTGCTCCCTTACGCGACCTCTGCTATGTTCTGCAGGCGCGTGCCGAGCAGCTACAGCAGCAACAGCAGACGCAATCTGAGTAATGCCACTTGTGTCGAGTTTTGTTTAGTCTGTCTATCACAAGACCATACACATCCGAGGAGGTTGCTCCATGTCCGTTGAGAGCATCATTGCAGAAATTGAAAAGCTGAACGTTCTGGAACTCGTTGAGCTGACCAAGCAGCTTCAGGAGAAGTGGGGGGTCAGCGCGGCCCCGGTCGCCGTAGCTGCGGCCCCGGCGGCAGCGGCTCCGGCTGAGGCGGCCCCCGCGGCTCAGCCCGAGGAGAAGACCGAGTTCGATGTCATCCTGAGCGAGGTTGGCGCCGAGAAGATCAAGGTTATCAAGGTGGTGCGCGAGCTGACCAATCTCGGCCTCAAGGAGGCCAAGGAGCTGGTCGAGGGCGCCCCCAAGCCGGTCAAGGAAGGCGTCTCCAAGGAGGAGGCCCAGCAGATCGCGGCCAAGCTGCAGGAAGTGGGCGCCAAGGTTACCATCAAGTAAGACTCGCTGGCTCCACGCCTCGTCAGGGGAGGGCGCCCCGCCAGGCAGTCCGCGTCATGCGGCCTGCTGCTGCAGTGAGCGCCCCTCTCCTGGCTACTCTGATTGCCGCTGCTGCTGCACTGCTCTCCTTGAGCAGGACATGACAGTAACCTGGCCCGGCTCCCCGCTAGCGGGCCAGAGCGGAGCCGCTGAGCGGCTCTTGTCCCCTCAGCAATCTCGCAAGGAACACCGCTCTAGGCTGGCGGAAGAGCCTGGCTGGTGGCGGACGAGCCTCTCGCGGCAGCAAGCGTCAGAGCCATCTAGACGCTGACAAACTAGCGTGATATAATGCATGGGTGTATCATCCAGGACTACTCAGGCTGAGAGGCGCTCGTCAGAGCATCCTCTCAAACCCGCTAAAAGTTTGGTCATCTCACCTGAGCCTGCTGAGGAGGTGAAACAGAGGGTGGCATTGACTCGCGAGGATAAAACTGACATTATCGCTTCTTCTCGTATCCACGAGGCCGATACCGGCTCGCCCGAGGTGCAGGTCTCGCTGCTGACGGCACGTATCAATCAGCTGACCGAGCATCTGAAGATCCATAAGCATGATTTTCATTCCCGTCGCGGCCTGATGATGCTGGTGGGTCAGCGGCGTCGTTTGCTTGCTTATCTGAGCCGCAAAAGCCCCGAGCGCTATCGGGCGCTGATCGCCAAGCTCGGCCTGCGCCACTAAGGCACGCAGGCGGGACCCGGCCACCTGGCAAGCGATCGGTCGGCATGTTCCCTGGCTGCTCCTCCGCTAACTCGCCTCGCGGACGCCCCTCTGTGGTCTAAGGGCAAGGGTGAGAGTGGAAGCAAAAGCAAGCAGGAAGGAAGAGAGGAGGAGCGCTATCTCATCTCACGCTTGCCGACCGCTCGCTGGGCCGCCACGGGCACGAGGTCCTGCGCTGCAGGTCCAGGGACAGGCTTCCTGGCCGGGAGAGCTAGCCTGAGCAGGGCCGCTGGATGGATTGAGATGGCCAGCAAGCGCCTCGCCCGCCAGGATGAGAGTGCAGGCGCCCGGACGGCCTGCTCATCTGGGTATAGGCCGGACCAGGAGAACAGAGTGGCTCGTTTCTCACACTTACGCGTGATGGGCTATGTACTGAAGACTACATTGTGTATGTTGTTTGTCCGGAAGCACGGGCGATCGTTCCTGAGTGTTGCCCAGTCCTGGGGGGCGAGACTGCAGCCGGCGCACAGCCAGCCAGGCGGAGAATCAGTCGGCGTGAGTAAGTGAGGAAGCAGGATAACAGAAGACTCGTTTTGTCCCGTCTCGCCTTGTCGAAGAGAGAATAAAGAACGCAAGAAGGCGGCAGAATCTCCTTTCCACCAAGCACAGCGCCCTCCGCTTGCTATGGACCTGGTCAGGAGTAGAAGAACGTCGGAAGCCTGTCAGCCAGAGGAGCGCTGGCAGGCCAGAGTGGCACAGCTACTGACAGAGAGAAGGCACAGTGAATCGCTAATCTGCGCATCTTGAGTGAATGACCAACGATCGGACGGTCGATCGCGCGGTCGTATTCGTATGAGGGTTTTCCAGTAAGGGGCTGAAAGCAGCGCGGTTTCATTCCTTCTTCTTACTCGCTCGCTTGTTGTAGCGGTTCGGAAGGAAGTCAGTCAGGCAGCCAGCCAAGAAAGAGCAGAGGCAGGGGATCTCATTCAGGTTATCGTTGCGAGCAAGAGTAGAAGTAGTAGTCAGTCAGTTGTCTGTTCACAAGCACCCCGTTACGTCCCCGTGAAGCAAGGAGAGTTTCCAGGTCTACGGTCCAGCCAAGGGGTGTATAGTAGTCGGAGGAACTATGATCCATCGTCAAGAAGCTGTCATTGGCGGTCGCGTCATGAGCATTGAAACGGGACGAGTAGCTGAGCAGGCCAATGGCGCAGTCCTGTTGCGCTATGGCGATACTGTGATCCTGGCGACCGCCGTAGCCAGTGAAGAGCCTCGTGAAGGCATTGATTTTTTTCCATTGACCGTTGACGTTGAAGAGCGTATGTATGCCGCCGGTAAGATCCCCGGCGGGTTTATTAAGCGCGAGGGGCGGGCTTCCGAGCATGCCATTCTTGCCTGCCGCCTCGCTGACCGCCCTCTTCGCCCCCTCTTCCCGAAAGGATACCGCAACGATGTGCAGATTATTATCACTGTACTCTCTGTAGATCAGGAAAATGATCCCGATGTGCTGGGGATCATTGGCGCCTCGGCTGCCCTCTGTATCTCCGACATCCCGTTTGCTGGCCCTGTTGGCGCGGTGCGCGTGGGCTACATCGACAACGAGTTCGTGATCAATCCGCTGGAGTCCCAGATGGATCGCAGTCGCCTCGATCTGGTGGTGGCCGGCACGGCGGATGCTGTGATGATGGTCGAGGCTGGGGCGAAGGAGTTGCCCGAAGATATCATGCTGGAGGCGGTGATCCGGGGCCAGGAGGCGCTGCAGGATATTATTAAGATGCAAGAGAAGCTCATGCAGGCGGTGAATGTGGCCAAGCGGCCCTTTGAGACACCACCTGTTGATGAGGAGTTGCAGCGCCAGGTGGCCGAGTTCGTGCAGCCGCGTCTGGAGCAGGCGGTGAACCACCCCGATAAGACAGCGCGTTCGGCGGCGCTGACCGTGGTCCAGAATGAACTGGTGCAGACGCTTGGGGCACAGTATCCCGATCGGTTGAAGGAGATTATGGCCTTCTACGAGAAGGAGCTGAAGACCTATGTGCGCAACCAGATTCTGGACTATGGGGTCAGGCCCGATGGTCGCGATCTGAAGACGATCCGCCCGATTACCTGCGAGGTCGGTCTGCTGCCGCGCACACATGGCTCGGCTCTCTTTACGCGTGGTCAGACCCAGGTGCTGAGTGTGGTGACGCTTGGCTCGCCGGGTGAGGAGCAGATCCTTGACGGTCTGACCCCCAGCGAAAGCAAGCGCTTTATGCATCACTACAATTTCCCGCCCTTCTCGACTGGTGAAACCAGGCCACTGCGCGGTCCAGGCCGCCGCGAGATTGGTCACGGAGCCTTAGCGGAGCGCGCTCTGCTGGCGGTAATCCCCTCGCAGGAGGAGTTCCCCTACACGATCCGCGCCGTCTCCGATGTGCTCTCGTCCAATGGCTCAACCTCGATGGGGTCAGTCTGCGGAACGACGCTGGCGTTGATGGATGCCGGCGTTCCCATCCATGCACCGGTGGCCGGGGTGGCGATGGGACTGGTAACGGGCGAGGGCGAGCGCGCCGGCAAGTGGGCTGTGCTGAGCGATATTCAGGGGATTGAGGATGCCCTGGGTGATATGGACTTTAAGGTCGCCGGCACCGCCGATGGCGTGACGGCTCTCCAGATGGATATCAAGGTCAAGGGCATCAGCTACGATATCATGGCTAAGGCCCTGGAGCAGGCGCGCGAGGGCCGCATGTACATCATGGAGAAGATGCTCGATGCCCTCGATGCTCCGCGTCCAGAGCTGTCGGTCTTCGCTCCGCGCATCCAGACGATGAAGATCAATCCTGATAAGATCGGCGCAGTGATCGGCCCCGGCGGTAAGACGGTGCGTAAGATCCAGGATGAGACCGGCGCCAAGATCGATATCGAGGACGACGGGACGGTCAATATCGCGGCCACTTCCAGCGAGGCGATGCAGCAGGCAATGGATGCGATCCGCGCTCTGACCGAGGAGGTGGAGGTCGGTCGCATCTATACGGGGACGGTGCGCCGCCTGGTCGACTTCGGAGCCTTTGTCGAGATTCTGCCCGGCAAAGAAGGTCTGGTCCGTACCTCGCAGCTCGCCGATTATCAGGTGTCGCGTCCCGAAGATGTGGTTTCGGTGGGCGATGAGATCACTGTGATGGTCATTGAAGTCGATTCGCAGGGGCGCATCAATCTGTCGCGCCGGGCAGCGCTCAGCGGCGAACTGCCTTCGCAGGCCGAGCTGGATAGCGATCGCGCGGCTAGCCGTGGCGGACGCGACCGGGGTGGCTCGGGTCGTGGCGGTGGCTATGGCGGTGGGCGCGACCGCGATCTGGCAGCCCCTGGACGTAATGTCGGCTACGGTGGCGGTGGGCGCGACCGGGGTGGCTACTCGGAGCGCGGTGGTGGCGGGCGTTCACCTGGCTACAATAGTGGGAACTTCGGTGGCGGGCAGCGCCGTCCGCTGGGCCCTGGTGGCTCGGGTGGCTCTGGCCGTGGCTCGGGTGGCCCGCGGCGTGACAGCGGCTTTGGCCCTCGCCCCAACGAGCGCCGATGGTAGCGCTCGCTGCCTGTGAGGAAGCCAGGGCCTGGCATCAGTCGCTGTCGATGTGGCGTCGGTCGGGGCGCGGGCGCCGCTTGAGTAGAGTGGACTTGAGCGGATAGGCTAGCTGCTAGACAGACGCTGCAAGTGCCTGATGCAGGAGGGGGCCGCGCTGGAGGCAGATTCTGCCGGCAGGCCGCCCTCCTCTTTGCTTTTGGCTCGCTGCACTGACGCCGTTCAGAGTAACTGGCTCGTTGCTTGCCAGGATGAGCAGGAGAGGTGCGATGGCTGTAAGCGGGCCGCAGCTAAAGCGTGCAGTCTGATGCCTCCTTTCTTTCTGTACTTACCTTGATCGCTTGCTAGCGTCAGGCTCTGGCGCCCTCCTTTTGGCCCTGTTACATCACAGCTAGTCATGCGCGAAGCCATTCAACGCCTGTCTTCGCCGGGAGTACCTGCAGGTCCTATGCCTCTTGCGGCGAGGGCTGAAACATCCCATAATGGTTGCCAATCCAGAAAATGACCTGCGCCGATAGAACAGAGCAATTTACTAGAGAGGTATCTATGTCGCCAGAGGAGATTCTACGGGAGATAGCAGCGGAGGTCTCTGTCTGCACTAAGTGCGACCTCTGTAAGGGGCGCACGAAGGCCGTCCCAGGCGAAGGTCCTCCGAACGCTCGCATTCTCTTCATCGGTGAAGGACCAGGCTACCATGAGGATAAGCAGGGGAGGCCTTTTGTGGGGCCTGCCGGTCAGTTCCTCGATGAGCTGTTGCAGAGTATTAATCTCAAGCGCTCGGATGTCTTTATCACCAATGTGGTGAAGTGCCGTCCTCCTAATAATCGTGATCCCCTCCCCGAGGAGATCAGCGCCTGCAACGATTATCTGGATCGCCAGATTGCTGCCATCAAGCCGCTGCTGATTGTCACCCTGGGACGCTATTCGATGGCCAAGTTCTTTGGCTCAGCCAAGATTAGCGCGATTCACGGCAAAGCTCAGAAGAAGGACGGCTACATTTGCATGGCGATGTATCATCCGGCTGCTGGCCTCCATCAGGCAAGCCTGAAAGAGACGATTCGCCAGGACTTTAAGAAGATCCCAGTGGTATTGGCCGAGGCTGAACGCCTGGCTGCCGAGGGGAAGCTCGGCTCCGCCAGCTCACCGGCTGCCAATCCCCCAGAGGAGCCACCTCAGCAGCTTTCGCTTTTTTAGCTGGTGGCTTGGCCTGGCCTGGTCTGGCGGGCGCAGGCTGCTCTATCTAGCCGCTCGCTGTGGCTGCAGATCGCCTGCAAAACGGTGACTGGAGAGGAAAGCCTGAAGAGCACTGCTGTACATACGGCTCGCTCACGAGCAGGCAAGACCTCTTTTTCGGCTTCGCTGATGATGGTTGGTCGGACCAGCCTGCCAGGGACGCCCGCACGGGGCGTCCTTCTTTGTTGCCTGTTCTCCTCTTCCCGCTTAGACATGTCTCTCTCAAAAATGCCCGAGTGTCTTACTGGCTTCTCTCATTTGCCCCTGGCCAGAAGGTACCGGCCACATAATACCTTGATACACGATGATCTACTAACTCTTGCTCGCTAGCTTTTCCTCACGTATACTGAGAGCAGCAAGCACGGCTGTTCTTTAGATATGGAGGATACGATGCGAGCAATTTCCCGGAAGCATATTGCTCTTATCATGTTGCTCGCCTTCCTCGTAGCACTGACCTTCTCATTTGCTCCCCTCCCCGGCACCAGTGCGACCGCCCAGGCCGCAACCACCTGGAAGGGCATCACTATTAACTGGTCGAATGTGCGTCGAGGCCCGAGCACTCAATATGCAGTTGTAAACGTTTATGCGCCAAATACGAGCGTAACGGTCTATGCGAGCGTTGCCGGGCAGAATGTCTGGGGCAGTCCTTACTGGTATCGGATCAGCCCCCTCAATAGTGCCCCACTCTACATCTACAGTGGCCTAGTTGTTAAGGCGCAGAGCAGCAGCCAGGCCAGCTCTTATGGCAGCGGTAAAGTAATTGTTGTTATCTTATCGAAACAGTGGCTCTATGCCTATGACAATGGCAAGCAGGTTTTCAATACAGCGATTACCTCGGGGCGGCCCTCTCTACCCACGCCGACGGGCACCTTCCATGTGCTCCGCAAGCTGCACCCGACAACTTTCTATTCGCCCTGGCCTCCTGGCTCGCCCTACTACTATCCACCAACGTTCATTAACTATGCTCTAGAATTCGACTGGGGTGGCTACTTCCTCCACGATGCCTGGTGGCATGGAATCTTTGGTCCCGGCACGAATGGCTGGCACTATGATCCTGTAGCTGGCTGGACCTGGGGTTCGCATGGCTGTGTAGAGATGTCGGTGAAGGCGGCGGCCTGGCTCTATAACTGGGCGCCGGTGGGGACCACGGTCATCGTCAAGTCGAACTAGTGCCTGGTTCTTTTTTTGACTATTCAGGCGCCACCGCGATGCCTGTGCTTGCAGCTTCTCATCTGATGGCCGGCGAGCGGGCGATCAGAGAGCATCACAATCACGCCTCCGCGCCTTCGCGCGGAGGCGCCGCTCGTCGTCCATCTTCCAGTTTGGTCCTTACCTCCTCCTCCTCTCCCCGCTCCTGAGTCGTGCGCTTTCTGCGCCCCATCCTCAACTCCCAGGCTCGCCTTGCCCCTGTCTTGTCAATAGTGGTCGCCCGCCTTCATTGCTCATCGCAGCTGCCTCGGCAATGCAGGCCGGGCGAGGAGCTAGCGGTCGTAAAAGAGAATACGCCCACAGTTGCTACAGGTTTGAATCTCGGTACCCAGGCGCACGCGCTGCATCTCACTGGAGGTCAGTAGAACGCGGCACCACTGGCACGAGTTCTGCTCAACGCGCGAGATAGCGCGGCCCTGGCGTGTCCGTCTCAGGGTCTCGTAGCGATTGAGCAGGTCGGCGGCAAGCGAGCTAGCCAGGGCTGCGCGTTGCTCTTCAAGGGCGTGCCGGCGTTGCTCCAGCTGGTCGAGGCGGGCGCGCTGAGCGGCGCTCTGCTGCTCCCAATCCTCTTCGGCCCGGCGTAGCTCCTCTTCTCGCTGAGCAACCTGACGCTGCAGCGTCTCAATGAGGTCCATCACTTCTAGTGTTTGCTCCTCCTGACGGCTTTGTTGTGCTCTCAGGTGTTGTACCTCCTGCTGCAGGCTGGTCAGCTCTTTGGGACTGGTCACGATACCGCTGTAGAGGCGCTGCTCTAGAGTCTGCAGGCGGCGACTGATCTCCTCTAGTGTCCACTCCGCTTCTTGCTGAGCCTGCTGCCCGGCTTGCAGTTGCTGCCGGGCGCTAACCAGCTCCTGACGCAGCTTTGCCAGGGCACGGTTGTCGCGCAGGGCCTGGATGATCCCCTGCCGCTCCGCGGCGAGGTGTTCAAGCTCAAGATCTAACTGTTGAAGTTGAAAGAGTGGAGCAGCAACATGAGTCGTGCTCATGACCGATGCGTCTCCTTTCCGGGCTGCTGCCCTGACCGGTCAACCAGACCGGCCCCCCATGTGCGCAAGAAGGAACTAGCTTGTATTGTATCTCTTCTGACGCTCCTTGAGCAAGGATCGTGCGGCGTTCAAACGATGGCTCTCTTGCTTCTTATGGAACAGAATATTCAATTCAGGTAGAAAAAGAGGGTGAGCGCTGGCTACCAGGGCGGGAGCGGGCTGCGGCGCGGGAGGCCCGTCCAAAATGGCCGCCTGAGCGGGCAAGCGTTGTCAAGATCAGAAGGATCAGTAATAATAAAGTTTGTCCTGGGAGACAGACGGCTGGTCATGAGCAGGCTGCCTGCCGGACAGCGCCCGAGTAATCGCATTGGGAGGATCTGATGACAACAAAGCCTATTCCCGACGTGTCAACCATTGAGGAGCTGAGCAGGAGCTGGCAGGAGCGAGGCATTCGCCATGTGGTCTTCGAGTTGCCCGATATGCACGGCATGGCGCGCTCGAAAATTGTGCCTCTGAGCCGCTGGGAGCAGTTCGCCCGCGATGGATTGCGCATGATCGGTGTTATGACAACAGTGGATTCGGGTACCAATCTGGTGCCTGGTACCTACCAAAGTGAGGAGCGCAACTATGGCGATGCGGTGCTGCGCCCCGATCTGACCACCGCGGCAGTCGTGCCCTGGCTGGATGCGAGCGCCCGCGTGATCTGTGATGCCTTCTGGCCCGACGGCTCACCTGTGGAGTCAGCCCCGCGCTATGTACTGCGCCGCGTCTTGGAGCGCCTGGCTGCCCTGGGCTATCGCGCTCATACGGCGATCGAGTACGAGTTTTATTTGTTTCAGGATCTACTGAGCAAGGAGCCTGTTTTCGATCGCCTCCATATTTTCCACACGCAGCGCAATGTTGCCTGCCCGGTGCCTTTGCAGATCATGGACCTGTTACCCGAGTTGGGCTTGCAAATGCTGACCTGCAATTGTGAATATGGCCCCGGTCAGTATGAAATCACCTACGATGCAGAGGATGCTCTAACCGCGGGCGACTACGGCTATACCTTCAAGAATGGCGTTAAGATGATCGCGCGCCGGCTTGGCTATCACGCCACCTTTATGACTCGCCCCTTCCTTGACCAGTCCTCTTCGGGGGCTCATGTTCATCTCAGCCTGCGCGATGCCAACGGTCGCAACGCCTTTCTTGACACCAACGATCGTCATGGCCTCTCGTCCCTGGCCTATCATTTCATCGGGGGCCTGATCAAGCATATGCCGGGGGCCTTGGCGCTGCTCGCCCCGACTCCGAACTGCTACCGCCGCTATTTGCACCATTCTTTTGCGCCGGTCAATCTCAGCTGGGGCCTGGACGATCGCACAGCCCTGGTACGCGTCAAGAATACCGGCGATGCTGGCACCCACGTCGAGAACCGTGCTCCATCGAGCATGAGCAATCCCTACCTGGCGCTGGCCGCCACTATCGCCGCGGGCCTGCTTGGCCTCGAAGAGGAGGCCGTGCCACCCGCCCTGGCCGAAGGCCCGGCGGAAGAGCACGAGGCGTTTGCGCCACTACCAGCCACATTGGAGGAAGCTCTGCAGCATCTGGAGGCCGATACGGCTCTCCGCAACCTGCTGGGCATGCAGTTTACCGAGATCTTCATTAAGGCCAAGCGCCAGGAGCTGGAGCGCCGCGGCGACTACGTGCGCCAGCGTCTGCAGGCTGCCGAGCTGGAGTGGGAAGAGCAGGAGTATCTGGCCGACTTCTAGGCCGAGGCGGACTGAGGTGAGCCTGGCCCCGAGCCTTCAGGGCCGCTCTCCTGGTCTCCTCTTTGCGGTACGGTCTACGCTGGCCGCAAGCGCAACAATAAGAGAGGGATCGAGGTCGGCGCTTCAGCCTGGTCTACTTGATCAGCGGATACCGACTTCGATCCCTCTTCCTG
>NZ_JADGIA010000124.1 GCF_019683635.1 Thermogemmatispora sp.
ACCCTCTGCCTGGCCTGTGGTCGGCTGACCGGTAAGCCAGGCCAGGGCTTGGCCTGGCGCTTCCTGGGCCAGGCTGGCCCCAGCCTGGCTACAGCACCCTTCACTGCGCGCTCATTGGCCGAGGCACTCGGCTGAGTGCGCACAATATTTCCTGTTACACCTAACTACCTGCTCTGAGCGCACAAGGCTGTTAACGCAGATCCGGGTCAGCACATGCTGCTCGCTCGTCCGGCGGTCTCCTCACGAGGCGCCCGCTCCCGCTGCCTGGGTGCTCGCCTCGCTCGTACGGAGACAGCAGCGGGGCACAATGGTGGGGCACACACCCACACACAAAGGAAGGATGCCGAGGATGGAAGCCAGGCGCCAGGCGAACTGGCTCAGGCTGGCGTTGCTTACCCCCTGGTCAGGGCCACGGCGACGCCAGCACTTGTTGCTTGCTTGCCAGCAGATGCAGTCGTGAGCTGCGCTCTACCCAACCGTCAGCACTTTGCTTATAATGTGAGTACCCAACGCCGTAAGGAGACCGCTGGATTATGCAGCATGTTCCCAATCTACTGAGCCTCAGCCGGATTGCCAGCACTTTGCTCATCTTCATCCTGGTGCTGATCAATCAGCACTGGGCTTTTTTCGTGGCCACGGTTTTCTTTGTGCTGGCTTCCATCACTGACCTGCTCGACGGTTACCTGGCGCGCCGCTATCATCTGGTCTCATCGCTAGGCGTTTTCCTTGATCTGACAGCTGACAAGGTTTTTGTCTCCAGCATCCTCATCGCCCTGGTGCAGATCGGGCTGGTGCCAGCCTGGATCGTCGTGATCATTGTCGCTCGCGAATTTCTGGTCACAGGTCTGCGCTCCATGGCCGCGGCCCAAGGTACCGTGATCGCTGCAGGACGCTGGGGAAAGCAAAAAACCTTTATCACTTTGCTCGCCATCGGCGGTATCCTCCTGGCCCACGGACTTGGCGATCCTCGCCTGGCGCTCTTTCCCACTCCCGTGTTGACGCTCTCGCCCGTGGCCTGGAGTCCGAGCAGTCTGCTCCATTTGCTGGCAGATATCGCTCTTATACTGGCCACCTTCTGGACTATCATGTCAGGAGTAGAGTACGTGCTGCGCGCCTTGCCGCTCCTGCAGGGTAAAAAGGAACACCTGCGCGCCTAGTACGGAGCCTTCTCTTCGCCGCAACTCACAGGACAGCATGGACTGGACTGGACTGGACTGGCTGGCTGGGACCGCTGCCAGGAACTCAGGTGCCCGGCCTTTGGCGTTGCTCGCTGACTCGCCCGCTAGCTCAGCGAGAGGAAGCCGCCCCACCGGGCGAGGCCACCACCTCCTTCTGCCCGAGCTTGCGCTCTTTCCCGGCAAGAAGCCGTTCAATGTTGTCAGAGTGGAAGATGATCACGAGCAGAGGGGCCACAATCATGAAGATCATGGCCGGCACCGGGAGCCAGCCGAGGAGACCGAAGACAATGCCACAGATCATGACTGTGACACAGCCTACCAGGGAGCCAAGAGAGACATAGCGGGAGAGGGCAATGGTGCTAATGGTCAAGACTGCCCCGATGCCAAAGATAAGGAAGGAGACAGGGGGAGCAACGAAGAGCAATGAGCCGGCCCCAGTGAGGACGCCTCTGCCACCCTGGAAGCCAATAAAAATGGGGTGGCGATGGCCGATGAGTGCCGCTAATCCAGCCAGCAGGGGCCCCCAGCCTAGCACATGAAAGAAGGGCACATAGACGGTCAACAGCATCGGCAAAATACCTTTGGAAAGGTCGAGAACCATGACAATGATGGCCGGCCCTAGCCCAAGGACCCGGTTGACATTGGTCGCCCCCGTCTTGCGGCTGCCATAGTTGCGAATATCAAAGTCACGTCCGCGCAGGATCTTGCCCATCCAGTAGCCTGGCGGCAACGACCCCCAGAGATAGCCGATGATGGCCACGAGCAAGAGTCTGAGCGCGATAAAAATGGGTTGATCAGCGGTAAGCGGCATAGGAGCCTCCTTCGTTGACTCGATGAAGTCGGAGCTAGCTAGCACCTGTTGACGGCGCGTCGTAGCGCGCCCTTATTATAGGGCACAATGTCCGTCGGATTCCAGCCAGCCAGTTCCGCTAGAAGCCTCTTCTGCTCTCCTTCCGCGCTCGTCGGCGCATCTGCTTACTTACTCTCTTTCCGGGACACCTCTCGCGGCGAACAAGCCAGCGCCATATGGCAAAAGCGAGCGCAAGGATGCCAGGTTCCTGGGTCAGCAGATCCCAGGCCCAGACCAAACCAGACCTGACCTGACCGGTCCGCAGCCCGGCGAAGTCGGTCAGGATCGCTCCTACAGCCCCCATATGGCGCTCTGGACAGGGCAAGACGGGCCGAGACGAGCCGAGCCGCCAGGGCCAGGGAGCCAGTAGCGGACGGGAAGAAAAGAGACTGGTCCAAAGGGAGACCATATGAGGACGGGCCGCATGAGGATTACTTTCTTGTCTTGATTTCATCCTGGTAACAGACAGCAGCACAAGATTACGGTTGACTCTAGCCGGAGGCTGGCCGCTCCTGCGACCAGAGCAGGCTATCAAGCAGGCGAACACCTCCGATGCGGACCGCGGCCAGGAGGAGCGCCCTGTCCTCAAGCCCAGCCAGGGCCGCCAGTGAATCTGGATCGCACAGCGCGACATATTCCAGCGTTGCCAGAGGCTCCGCCTTGATCACTTGCTCCATTGCCTGGGTGACCGCCTCTGGTCTCCGCTCGCCGGCAAACAACAATCCCAAACCGGTTAATAAGGAGCTGTAGACGATACGAGCAACAAGGCGCTCATCCGCAGTTAACAGAGCATAATTTTCACTATACGCCAGCCCCTCAGCGTCTCGTTGCTCAGGTTGGACGGAGATACTCACGTCGATGTTGAGGTCGCGCACAAGGCGACGCATGAGCGCAACCATATATACCTCGTTGCGCGATACGTAGGCGATATCTGGACGGACGAGCAGCAGCAGCTTGCAAGCAGTGGTGGCAATGGCCTGCAAACGCTGCGGATAGAGCCGGGCCTCGATGCACTCGGCCAACGTCCCAGCAGGGGCGACATAGGTGGCAAAGTCTGCTGGATACATGGCCTCGCGCTCCGGCGCAAAGACCACATCAACCCCCAGCCGCTCCAGCAGTCGCAGCTTATGCTCGTTGACCCCTTGCTCGCGAGCATGGCGTGCCAGCTCTTCGGGCGAGGTGAACTGGAGAGGGTCGGCAAAGAGGCTGACGACACAGATCTCACATTCCCGCCTGGCTGCCTCGATGAGAGCCAGATGCCCCGGGTGTAGACTACCCTGCGTCGGAACGAGGGCTACGGTTCCCCCAGATAGCCAGCCACGTGCCGTCTCAGTCATCTCCCACAGTTCATGAATCACGCGCATACTTTCTCCCCGGGCTGCGCCCATTTGTATAAAAATGTATCTCTATTATTCATTATGTGCGCGTATTGTAGTTGCTCCGTGATGCGGCGTCAACTCACCTACCATGCTATACTACTCAGCGAACAAGCCTGCTTTCACCCCCGCGCCCACGCTGGTCCTGGCGCGACCCTGGGCTGGCGGCCATCATTGCCCGTCAGCGTCATAGCCACTCGCTGTGCAGCCAGCAATGCTCTGACGAGGGTCTCCCGCTGGCGCTCCCTGAAGTAGCGCCCCCTCGTCTCTCATGCTATACTACTCAGCGAGGAGGTCTGCGTCTCACCCATGAAGAACGCTTTGCCCCGCCTGAAATGGCTGCTGCGTCTGAGCGGCTCCGCCAGCCTGTTAGCGGGCCTGGGGGCCGTCCTGGCCGTTGTCTGGCACCGCCTCCTGACACCACAGCTGCTAGAGAGCACGCTGCCGGGTCAGCCACGGCTCTACCGCTGGCGACACGGCCACATTTTTTACACTCTGGCCGGTCCCGAGCAAGGGCCACCGCTAGTACTCTGGCACGCGCCCGGGCTGGCAGCCTCCGCCTATGAGCTGCGCGAGTTGGCGGCCTTCCTGGCAGAACACTATCGGGTCTATGCCCCCGACCTGCTGGGTTTCGGCCTTTCCGACCGGCCTGCGCTCTCCTATAGCGGCCCTCTCTATGTCGAGCTGTTGAGCGATTTCCTGCGCGAGGTAGTCGGGCAGCCAGCACTGCTTATAGCTCAGGGAACAAGCTGCCAGTACGCTCTGGACGTGGCCAGGCGCGAGCCTGAGTTGTGCCGCGCTCTGGTACTGCTCCGGCCAGAGCATGATGCGGGATGCTGGCGGGAGCGCTTCCCCTGGCTCAGATCGCTGCTGGCTTTCCTGGCTCGCACCCCGCTGCTGGGGTTGCTCACCTATTGCCTGCTGACGACGCGGCTCGCCTTACGCGCTCTCTCGACCCCGGGGCAGAGGCAGAGCGATCTGGACTATAGCTATGCCACGACTCACCAGTTCGGTGCGGAACACGCCGTACGAGCCTGGCTGGCTGATCGGCTCCGTCTAGAGGAGAATGGCGCCCGGCCTCCAGCGAACTCTCTCGCCTGTCCTGTCCTGCTCGTGCAGGCTGACTCAGAGAGGAGCAAGACCCACAGCTGGCCCGGGCTTCAGGGCCAGGAGGCGGCGGTCGAGCAGCTCTGGATCGAGACCCGGGACTGCACAGTCGATCGCCAGGTCGCGGCGTTGATCAGCGCTCGCCTGAGCAGCTGGCCAGCTCTCGCGGCGCAGGCAGAGGAGGCCTCCACGGCGGCCTCTGGCAGCGGCGAAGCTCAAGAGGCGCCCCAGGCCATCGAGAGCGAGTCGGCGCAGTCCACAGCCACATCTGCGGTGGCGCAGACCCAGCATCAGTTAGCAGCCAAGTCAGAGCCTGCTCTTGAAGCGTATTGCGTCAGATGCAGGCAGAAAAGTCCGATGCTCGCTGTATCAGAAACAACTCTGAAGAACGGGCGTCCGGCCCTGCAAGGCACCTGTGCGCGCTGCGGCGCACGTATGTATCGCATCGTTCGTCGCTGATCAGCCCAGTCCACGGCGCGGCGCGCAGATTGGTAGGCCGCCCGTCGCCTCTGCAGGAGTGTCTTCGCCCCGCCGCGGGTGCGCGGAACAGAATCAACCCTGTTCGTCGTTTTAACCTTAAGAAGGGAGGCAACAGCAGCGAGGGAAGGAAGCCAGGTGAGAAGCCGGACAGCGGTCACATCATGGGTCGTGTGCTGGCCTGGTGCGCCTTTGCGTTGCGTTGCGTTGGAGCGCACCAGAGCGAACAGGCATCTGACTAGCCAGTACAACACCATAGCAAAAATGGCTACCTGATTTGACTTGACGTCCGGTTTTTGAGACCGTATAATCTCTGTCATGTGTTGCGCACCTGGCGTAGCGCCTGCTGCGCGCTGAGCAGCTCTTGAGGGAACCCTGACGGACAACCACGTGGCAGTATTGCCCCAAACTCTGCACGGATGCATGCGCAGCGGATCATGATCGCCGAGTCGCGCCCAGGTAAAGCGTGGCCCAGCGATCACTTGCAACAGAAGCATGCCTGTTCTCTTCCCCGGTTTTAGCAACCCACCGGGGCCGCCTGGTGGGAGGGGCTATGGATTCGCCTTCTGACACTCCCAGCCCCAGGCAGCCATCCACGCCGTGGCACCTGGCAATGGCCAGGGCCAGACAAGGGCAAGAAAAGCAGGCATCCGGGACACCCCGGGCCCGCCCGCCGGTCCAAGCGCGCTGCGTTGCACCGAGCAACCGGCCACAGTGAGGGGTGAGCCGCCAGGATGCCATTCCATCAAAGGGACCGAAAGGCCGCCCAGCCGCGCCCAGAGCAGGCGAAGCGCCCGTCGAGCCGCAGCGGTCCTCAGTCTGACTGTGGGGATCAGACAGAGAAGTGTTCAAACGGACCGGACCGATGACAAGCTAGAGCTAGCGATCGCGAAGATCTGGGAGAGGCAACCGCGAACGAATCACGCTTCGATCACGAGCCTTAAGACCAGAGAGGAGTAGGAGTCTAAATATGAGTATTGGTGGACAGAGCGATGTAACACCCGAGCGCAAGGTCTACTTTCTAACCCCTGAAGGATATCGCAAGAAGAAAGAGCGCCTGGAATACCTGCGCACGGTCAAGCGCCAGGAGGTCGCTGACTTTATCCACGACGCCAAGGAAGCCGGCGACATCAGCGAAAGCGGCGCCTATGAGGAGGCCAAGCGCCAGCAGGCTGCGGTAGAAGGCGAGATTCTGGAGCTGGAGAAGTTGCTGGCCTCTTCCGAGATCATGACCGCCGATATGCACAGCGATCTCCAGGGTCCTCCGGTCGTGCGTATCGGTATGCAGGTAGAGGTTGAGACAGAGAGCGGCGCAACACGTACATTCAAGATTGTAGAGACCTACGAAGCCGATCCCAAGTCCGGTTTGATCTCCGACCAGTCTCCGGTCGGCAAGGCTCTGCTCGGCCATAAGGCGGGCGACGTCGTGAGCGTTTCGACGCCGGGTGGCGTGACAACCTACAAGATTCTGTCGGTGCGCCCCATGCTCTGAGCAAGTGGGCGTCAGCAGCCTGGCCGCCGCAGCAGCGCCGGCTCACGCCCTTCTTGCGAAGAAGGACAGCACAGCAGGGTGGCTCCGCCGTCTCGCGCTGCAGGCTCGCGCGTGAGAGCAGGCGTCGATCGCCACCCTGCTCATTTTCTTGAGCTATCCGGCCTGCCAACCTGGCCCCGGCGGCCCACTCTCAGCTCAGAAGTGGGCCGCTCTGGCTAGCAGCAGACCAGGCTGGTCAGACCACAAAGTGACCATCTTTGTAGAAGAGCAGGCCATCGACACGAATCTCACTCTCCTGGCGCATATCACATACCAGGTCCCAGTGGATAGCCGACTGATTGCCGCCACCCGTCTCGGGATAGGAGGCCCCCAGGGCCAGGTGGATGGTACCCCCAAACTTCTCATCAAAGAGCGGATGCTTGGTAATGCGCTGAATACGGTAGTTATTGCCAATAGCGAATTCTCCCAGCCGGCGCGCCCCCTCATCAATGGCCAGCATGTGCTCCAGATACGGCTGACCGTGGGCCGCCTGGGCCTCAACCACGACGCCGTTTTCCAGGCGGAGGCGCACATCCTCGACCGACACCCCCTGACTGCTGCAGGGGAAACGGAAGCGAATCCAACCGTTGGCCGAGGTCTCTAGCGGACTGGTGAAGATCTCCCCACCGGGGAGATTGTAGCGGCCATCGTCGCTGATGAAGCGTCGTCCTTTGTAAGACAGGGTCAGCTCGACATCGGGGCCGCGCAGCTCAACGTTAGCTTCCTCACGCGCGCTGAGCCACTCCACCAGGCGCTCTTGCTGCTGATGCAACTCCCCCCAACGCGCCACCGGGTCCTCATCGTCCAGGAAGCAGGCACTGTAGAGGAAGTCCTCGAAATCGGCCAGGGACATGCCCGTGTTCTGAGCATAGGCGGGCGTCGGGAACATGGTCGCTGTCCAACGCAGCGACTGCGGATCATGCCGCCGACCAGGTTGGGTACGCTTGATGGCGATTTCACGCATTACACTGGCAGCTTGCTGTGCGAGCGCCAGACGAGCCGGATCGACGCCGCTCAGCTCCGAGGTGTTTTCCTCTGACTCGATATTGAGGAGGGCTTCATACTCCTCCCAGATCAAACGCTGCAAGGGCGACACAAAGGTCAGCTGCTCTTCGCTGGCCTCTTTGAAGATGATTTCAGCGAGACCTGGCAGCTGCAAGAGAGGGGAAACATGGGCGCCGGCGCGCACCGCTTCCCGTACAACTTCGCGAATGAGGGGCGCCGCCAGGGGAGTGGCGAGAATCGCCAGTCGATCCCCCCGACGCAGTTCTAGCGAATGGTGGACGAGAACGCGCGCCATACGCTGCACACGTAGATCGGCCATTGTCTTGTCCTTCTGCCTCCTTCACGATCACGCTTGCGCAGGCTGCTGCTCCGGTCCTGGCCCAGGCTCAGGTCCCGGGGGCGCCGCGACAGGCTCGATTCTGGTTGGCAAGCCGAACCAACCGACGAGACCGGCCAGCACGGTAAGCCAGCCTCCCATAATAAAGAGAATATACACCGGGATGAATTGGGCTAGATAGCCCCCGACGGCAATCGAGAGGACACTGGCGATAAACATGCTGGTCTGAATGACGGCCTCCACTCGCCCGATGAGCGTGCGCGGCGAGCTGATGAGCACCAGCGCCATATAGCCGACTTCGATGCCGCCCTGCAGCAGGCCCGTGAGACAGTAGAAGAACAAGGCCAGGGGGAACCAGACCTGAAAGCCGAAGACGACAATGCCGAGGCCCGTCAGAAAGACGCTCCCAGTCAGTAAGGAGCGCGGCGAGAGCTTCTTGCTCAAGACGCCCGCGATGAGGGAGCCAATGAGGAGACCAACGCCGCTACCAGTGGCCATCGGCCCATAGAGTTCAGGACTGACATGGAGACGCTGGCTGATGAAGACGATGTCCAGGGCATTGAGGGCACCCACCCCAAACCAGTTGATCACCAGCAGGAGCATCACCACGCCGAGGACCCGCGAGCCGAGGACAAAGCGGAAGCCGTCAATCAGCTCGGTCAGCACCCCACGCACAGCACCGCTACCACCCTCCCCAGCCACCGCCTGACGCTGCGCGCCCGGATGCAAGGCCTGAGGCGACACCCGCATGGCCAGGATACAGAGGGCTGAGACCAGAAAGGAAAGGGCATTGAGAATGGTCCCAAGGTAGGGACCAACCAGAAAGTAGAGACCCGCGCCAAGACTTGGGCCGGCAATGATAGCAAAGGCAAAGCTGGACTGCAGGATCGAGGCCGCTCGCGGCTGGTCCTGCTCGGCGAGAATGACCTGCATTACCCCCGAGCGGGCTGGAGAGAAGAAGCGGCCCAGGCTGCCAATCAGGAAGACCGCCAGATAGATGGCCGGCAAGCGCAACGCTGGCGGCACCAACAGAGGCCACAGGGCAATAAAGCAGCGCAGCAGGTCGGAAACGATCATGATCTGACGACGATTCCAGCGATCGACAAAGACGCCGGCGATCGGTCCCACCAGCACATAGGGCAGATATTGCGCTGCCCAGATGCCACTCACCGAGGCAGCATTGGGCACCAGCGTATAGGCCCAGATCTGCAAGGTTGTACTGTAAATGAAATCTCCCAGGTAGGAGATGATCTGGCCACTGGTTAAAAAGAGAAAATTACGATTGCGCAGCAGTCCCACGGGAGGAGCCTCTCCCACCGACTGCGCTGCTGTCTGGGGGGTAGTAGGTTGCTGCGAATCCAAGGACATGCAGAACTTCCTTTCTCTGTCACAGTAAACTACCAAGTGCATCCAGTGCATCCAGGGCAAGCGAAGCGGAGCCAGAGAACGGCCAACGCCCCAGGCCACTGTTGCAGCCCAGCGTCCAGCAGGGCAAACGAGCAGGTAGATGGATGGGCCTGCCTTGACTCAAGAGCCAGGTCTGAAATGGAAGCGAGAGCCTGGGAATGTGGCACCCCAGCCAGGCAGACAGCCGCAGGCGATGGTATTCCTCAGCCATGCCGGCTCATGCTCACTCTTCTGCGCGCCGCCCGGCTTTGCAACGCTGCCAGCCGGCATTCGGTCTTTGCCAAACGGGCCGTCTCAGGGGCAGACTCATGGCAGCGGCTGCCCTGGGGCCTGCCCCTTTTCTTAGCTGAACAACAGCCGCAAAGCGACGATCATGTAGATCTGGCAGAGCCTTTTAGCTATCCACTGGTCGCAATACTCAGGCATTGATCTATTCTTATTGATCAATACCAGCAATCATGCAAAAAGATAATGTACAGATGGCCACGTTGTCAAGGCATTTATCGCAGGATCATCAGCTCGCTGGTTTGGCAAGAATAGTCCACGATCTCTGCAATTCGGGAGGAAAAAGAAGGCTGGCTGGTAGCTATCGAGACATGCTACAATAGAGGGGTAACCACTGCGGGGATTGCCAGCCACAGTGGTTCTGTGGCTTCTAAGAGGGGGAAACCATTCATGACAGAGAGTGCAGCGGCAGCGAGAAGGCCGAATCGGAGCGGCCCGCCGATTGATGTGGACATCTACAGCGGCTCAGCGACCCCGGAGCTGGCGCAAGCGGTGGCAAGCTGTCTGGGGCGCCCCCTGGGGCGGCGGGAGCTGCACCGTTTTGCCGATGGCGAATGTCATGTGCAGATCCAGGAGAGCGTTCGCGGCAGGGATATCTACATCGTGCAATCGACCTGCCACCCAGTCAACGAGCACCTGATGGAACTGCTCGTGATGATTGATGCTTTCCGCCGCGCCTCGGCGGCGCGCGTCACGGCGATCATCCCCTACTATGGCTACGCCCGCCAGGAGAAGAAAACCACAGGGCGCGAGCCGATTACCGCCAAGCTTGTGGCCAACCTGCTATCGACCGCCGGGGCCGACCGCGTTGTATCTGTTGACCTGCACTCGCCAGCCATCCAGGGCTTCTTTGACATTGGCATGGACCATCTCACGGCCATTCCGCTGCTGGGCGAGTACCTGCGCCAGCACATGGACCTGAGCGATGCCGTGGTCGTGACGCCGGACACCGGGCGGGTGAAGGTGGCCGACGTCTACGCCAACATGCTCAATATTCCGCTGGTCGTGATGCACAAGCGACGCGGAGGAGACCATGCCCAGGACGTTGAGGTGCGCGCCATCGTCGGCGAGGTGGCCGACAAGCGGCCCATCATTGTGGACGATATCATCTCGACTGGGGGGACAATCGTCACCTGTACCCAGGCCCTGCTGGAGGCCGGAGCCAAACCGGACATCACTGTGGTGGCGACCCATGCCGTGCTGACCCCGCCGGCGGAGGAGCGGCTCTGCATGCCAGAGATCACGCGCGTCGTCACTACCGATACTATCCCTCTGGGCAACAAGACCCTCGGCGGCAAGGTCGTGGTGATCTCCGTCGCCTCCTTGCTGGCCGAAACCATCGAGCGTCTGCACGAGGGACGTTCGATCAGTGCCCTCTTCCGCGACTGGCGTGAGAGCTATCCTGTCTAATATTGACACATCCTATCGGGAACGCTCATAATATAGAGGCATCTTATCATGGGTGCCACGGGCATACTTGCCCCAACCAGGGGCAGCAAGGAGCGTTTCATGCTAACCTTTGAAGATGTGACCGGTTTCTTCCTGAAGGCGGCTGCGGAGGTCGGGCTGACGGCACATCCCGAATACTGGATCAACTCCCGCACCATGGAACGTGAATTTGCCTGCACCTGTCACATCGGAAGCTGCGAACAGGTCGAAAACTCCAGCATCTGCACCGTCTCCTTTAGCTGGGGTAGTCTGGATACCGCGCTTTCCCTCGAAGGGCCCAGGGGAGTCTGCGATTTCTTCCACGAGCCTCACGCCGATTGTCCGCACCTGCGCACGCGCGAGATTCCTGCGCTGGTGCTGGACCTCTCCTACTCGCTCTCCCTCAAAGGCACCACCTTCTCGGAAGAGTCGCTCCTCTCCTTGACCCAGATGCTCAGGCTGCGCGCCAGTGAGCACAGCAGCCGCACGATCGAGACCCGGCCCGGCGTCACGCTGACTCTCCAGGACCATCGCCTCGCCCCGGAGTCACTGACGCTCCAGCAGCGCGTGGAACTCCCGATCTGGCACCCAGAGGGTCTGCGCGGCCTGCACGAGAGTTCTCCTTACCATTACAGCGGGGATCAGACACTCAGTCCAAACTGGAGTCATCGCTATAGCTACGAGGAGGAGGAAGAAGGCGAGACGGAGATTGTGGCCGATGACCCGCATCCCGAAGAATGGCTGCCTCGGGTCATGGTGGATGTCTGCCAGGACATTGTTCATGTGCTTGAAGCCTTGAGCGCGGTCTGCTCTCTTCCCGACTAGGCAAGGGGGAGAGCAGACCGCCCGCTCTATCTGCCCTCGTTGCCGGGATTGCTCATGATTCTTCTTCTTTTTTCTTTTTTCTGCTTTCCAGTGAGTGAGGGCCTCTTTCGCCTCTCTACCATCTTGAGAGCTGGGCTGGCTGATCTGCCGCTTCTCTCTCTCCCCTGCCCTCGTTCTTGGGCCCGCCCTTCCTCAAGAAGGCGGCTCAGGCCCAATCAATAGCGGCGCAGTGGCCGTCGACGCCGCTCCGGCGGCAGCAGGATGTCGATAGCATCGTCAACGGTGACAATCCCCTGGAGAGCACCCTCGTCGTTGACCACCGGGACGGCGAAGAGATTGTATTTGGCAATAATCTCGGCCACATTGAGCGCATCAGCCTCGGGCCGCACCGTGACCAGGTCGCGATGCATGAGTTCTTGCAGAGTCTGCTCCGGGGAGGCCACCAGCAGGTTCCAGATCGAGACGACGCCGAGCAGGTGCGGCTCATCGCGCTCCTCGTCATCGACGACGTAGATGTAGACGGCGTGGCCGTCCTGATCGAGAATATGACGACGCAGGGCCTCCAGGGCCTCGGCGCTGCTCCGGCTGCCGCTCAGGGCCAGGTAGTCGGTGGTCATCAGGCCGCCGGCGGAGTTTTCGGCGTACTCTAGCAGCTCACGGACGTCCTCCGATTCCTCGGGCGTCAGCAGGCGCAATAGCTCCTGGGCCCGATCCTCTGGCAAGCGAGCCAGGAGATCGGCGACTTCGTCCGGCTCCATCGCGCGCAGGATGGCGGCGGCCCGCGCGGCACTGAGCTTCTCCAGGATATAGGTCTGGCGTTCGGTGTCTACCTCCTGGAGAATGTCAGCGGCGGTCTCGTCGTCGAGGCCATCCAGCAAGCGCGCACCCTGGGCCGGCGTGAGCTGGTGGATGATGTCGGCGATGTCGGCGGGACGCAGCTCGGCCAGGGGGCCGCTCGGCGGACGCCTCAGCTCCTGACGTGCCTGCCCTTCCGGCCTGCCTGCTCCCCCTTTTCCGCCTTCCAGGCCCTCGCCCGGCGTCGGCTCCCCCTCGCGCAGCAGCTCCAGCCGTTCCCAGGGGATGAGGCTGCCCGGCGCCTCGCGCCCCCTGGCTCCTAACAGCCAGGCAGGCATCAGGCGCCGCAGCAACCCCCAGGTGCTGGTATCGATCCCAACGACGCGCCAGTCCTGCTCTAAACAGACATCGTTGACGCGCACCGGGCGCCGCCGCTCCAGATCAACCGCCTGCTTGTCAAGAACCTCGTGCGCCAGGCTGATCTCGTTCTCGACCGCAGCAGGCGGCGGCAGCTCGGGCAGGGCCATGCGCAGGACCAGCACGTGATCACGTACCTGGACCGCCAGCGGCGTGACACGCCAGAGGCGCCCATCCTGACCTTCTACCAGCAGAGCGCTGGCATAGGTGGGGCCGCCAGGCTCTTCGCGCGCCTGCGCGGGGGCCACCAGCACATCGGTGAGTTTCCCAACGCGCGTACCTTGCGCGTCCTCTACAGGTGCCCCGAGTAGATGACTCAAATATAACATCTTGCCTTTATTTCGACATTTCGAGTCGTGAATCCGAAGCGACGCCCTCGGGGGTGCGCGTGACTCCGACGCGGGCCACGCTCTCCTCGCCTGTCTCCGAGCTACTCGCGCTCATGCCAGCGTGCCGCTTGCAGGCGGCGATGAAGTCGCGGAAGAGCGGATGGGGGCGATTCGGGCGGCTCTTAAACTCTGGGTGGAACTGTGAAGCGACAAACCAGGGATGATCGGCCAGTTCGATGATTTCGACCAGGCTATTGTCGGCGGAGCGACCGCTGATGACCAGGCCGTGGGCTTCCATGCGCTTGCGGTACTCATTGTTGAACTCGTAGCGGTGGCGATGGCGCTCGAAGACAATGGCCTCACCGTAAGCCTGGTAGGCGCGAGTGCCGGGGATCAGACAACAGACCCAGTTGCCCAGGCGCATTGTACCGCCTTTCTCCGAGATATGGCGCTGGGTTGGCATCAGGTCGATGACGGGATGGGGCGAATGCGGATCGAACTCCGAGCTATTGGCGCCTTCGAGGCCGAGCACATTGCGGGCGAATTCGATGACGCTGACCTGCATGCCCAGACAGAGGCCCAGGTAGGGCGTATGAGTACGGCGCGCATAGCCGGCGGCCTTGATCTTCCCCTCGACCCCGCGGGGGCCGAAGCCGCCGGGCACGATGATGCCGTGGACATCTTCCAGGGCCTCGGTATAGGCCTCACCCATCTTCTCCAGGGCCTCCGAGTTGATCCACTTGATCTGGACATCGACGTCATGGTACCAGCCGGCATGGCGCAGCGCCTCGGCCACCGAGAGATAGGCATCGTGCAGATCGACGTACTTGCCTACCAGGCCGACGGTGAGAGCCGGGCGCGGCTTCTTGATCTTCTCCACCAGGGCGCGCCACTCCTCCATCCGTGGCGGATGGGCCGGCAGCGAGAGGGCCTGCACCAGGTAGTCGCCGAGGCCAGCCTCTTCCAGAATCAAGGGGATCTCATAGATGGTCTCGACAGTTAACAGGGGGACAACGGCGCGGGTTTCGACGTTGCAGAAGAGGGCGATCTTCTCGCGCAGCTCCTCGCTCACAGGGTAGTCCGAACGGCAGAGAATGACATCGGGCTGAATACCGACGCGCAGCAGCTCCTTGACGCTGTGCTGCGTCGGTTTGGTCTTCAGCTCACGAGTCGCGCCCAGATAGGGCAGCAGGGTCACGTGCAGGTAGAGCACATTGGCCCGCCCCACATCCTTGCGCATCTGACGGATGGCCTCCAAAAATGGTTCGCCCTCGATATCGCCGACCGTGCCACCCACCTCGACAATGACGACGTCGGCGTCCGAGCGGCGCGCTACATTATGGATGCGCTCTTTGATCTCATTGGTAATATGGGGAATCACCTGAATCGTGCCCCCCAGGTACTCGCCACGCCGCTCCTTGCTGATCACGGTGGCGTAGACCTGGCCGGTGGTGACGTTGTTGGCCTGGTAAGCTGGTTCATCGGTAAAGCGCTCGTAGTGGCCCAGATCGAGGTCGGTCTCTGCTCCATCGTCTGTGACAAAGACCTCGCCATGCTGATAGGGGGACATGGTGCCGGGGTCAACGTTGATGTAGGGGTCGAGCTTCATGATGGAGACGGAGATGCCCCGATTCTTGAGCAGACGCCCGATGGAGGCAACGCTAATACCCTTGCCCACAGACGATGCCACACCGCCGGTCACAAAGATAAATTTTGACATAAGAACTCCTCCTCGTGTGGAGCCTTCACCATCGCGTATGAGACCGTCTTCATTCGCTCAGTCAGTCAGTCAGTCAGTCACTTGCTCACAGGCCGCCTGACACTGGCTACCACT
>NZ_JADGIA010000353.1 GCF_019683635.1 Thermogemmatispora sp.
CACCGCTACATGAATAGGGGTCTGTACTTTGGCCAGCCGGCGCTCCACTTCATTAGCAACTTCGATAACATCGATCTCGACGCGCCCACAAGAAGGGCATGAAACAAAGGTCACGCCGCGATTGCGCAGCTCCAGCGAGCGCAGGATTTCATAGGCCACAGGGATCTCCTGCTCCGGCTCGGCGCTTAGACTGACGCGAATAGTATCGCCAATCCCCTCAGCCAGCAAGATACCCAGACCAACCGCCGACTTCACCGCCCCTGGCACCAAAGTCCCGGCTTCGGTGATCCCCAAATGCAGCGGATAGTCGGAGCGCTGTGAGAAGCGCCGATAGGCTTCAATCGCCGTCAATGGCGCAGAGGACTTCAGCGAGACCTTGATTTCGTGGAAATCCAGCTCCTCACACCAGCCAATGTACTCCAGAGCCTTATTCACCATGCGCTCGGCCAGCTGCTCACGCTCGCGTCGGCGCTCCTCAGCTGGATCACTGCGCTCCACTACCCCATCGGAGCGGCGGCGAATCTGGATGCGCTGCATCTGGGCCTGCTTGTCCAGGGCATCGAGCGAGCCGGAATTGACCCCGATGCGCATCGCTATACCGCGCTCCTTACAAGCCTTGACAATCTCCTCTAGAGCCTTGCGCCCATGAATCAAGTTACCAGGATTAATGCGTACGCAGTCGACGCCCTGGCGAATTGCCTCCAGGGCAAGCTGATGGTTATAATGAATATCGGCGATCAGCGGAATGTGGATACGCTTCTTGATCTCCCCCAGGGCGAGCGCATCTTCCATCTCTGGCACGGCCACGCGCACCAGCTCGCAGCCTACTTCTTCAAGGCGCAAGATCTGGGCCACGGTGCTCTCGACATCACGGGTGTAGGTGGTGCACATCGACTGCACCGCAATGGGTGCATCGCCACCGATAGGCACATCTCCAACATGAATCTGTCGCGTCTTTCTTCGCATAAGCACTCCATAAATCCGATGCATCTATCATAACAGCCGCGCTCTCAGCGGCAAGGCGCGGCTGAGCAAGAATCTACCACCCAACGACTGCGGCGAGGCTCTGCCTGCTTGCTCTGGCCCTGCCAGAGCAATCGAGGCCAGCCAGCAAGCAGGAGAGCAGACGCCTTGTCTGGAGGGCAAACTACCCATCATACCAGCACTGCACTGGCGCTCAGCGGGCGCTCCAATTCATGACATCGCTGATCGTGACGACCACGATCAACATCAAAAGAATGGCCATACCCACCAGATTAATCAGGCCTTCGCGCTCAGGGCGCAAGCGCTTGCCGCCGCGCAGCAGTTCAATGAAGATCAAGAGCACCCGTCCCCCATCGAGAGCTGGGAACGGCAAGATATTGATAATGGCCAGATTCAAGCTCAGGATACCGGTCAGGGTCAAAATGGGCCACCAGCCAATGGTAGGCACCGTCTGGGCCACCTCGCCAGTCATCTGCACAATACCCACCGGTCCAGCAATCTCCGGTTTCACCGCTCCTGTCACCATCTGGACGATACTGGAGATAAACTGGCCAGTCACAGAGAAGGTCTGCGTGATGCCTTTGAGTGGAGCCTGCCAGAGCGGATAGGTCACATAGCGAACCTCATTGCCGCGCTCGATCCCCATCGGTCCCTGACCCGGGGGAGGATTGACCCGCACATTGATGGTCAGCGCCACTGGCTGCGGATCACCGGCGTGTCTGATGACAACGTGCACCGGTACTGTAGCCTGACCGTGGGCCTGAGCGATGGCTTGCTGGACAATATTCTGCACATCAGAGAACTGCTGAACCGGCTGGCCATTGACAGAGAGGAAGGTATCGCCCGGGCGCAAGCCCGCCGCCGCCGCCGGCGAGCCCGGCGCTACTTTGGCAATGACCGGCGGAATCACCGGCTCCCCGACACTGTAAGCGATCGAGAAGAGGACGATCGCCAGCAAGAAGTTCATCGCTACCCCGGCCACCAGCACAATGAGGCGTTTACCAGCGGACTTCGAGGCGAAGCTCTGCGGGTCATAGCGCCCGTACTCATCGTACATCTCCCCGTTCTCGCCAGGCATACGCACAAAGCCACCGATGGGAAGCAGGTTTAGCGAGTAGATTGTCGAGGAAGGAGGAGCCACCGCCGTAGAGCTGCCTTCGCGCTCACCAACTGCGGTGCCAGAGCTGGGAGCGCTTGGGGCCCAGACATCATCAGCAGTAGAAGCAGCAGCCGGCTGGCTAGGCTGAGTGCCCCCGCCCCCGTTAAACCAGATTAGCTCCCTGTCACGTATACACATCTGACCCAGCCGACGAAA
>NZ_JADGIA010000354.1 GCF_019683635.1 Thermogemmatispora sp.
CCGGGCCTCGCCGTCGTCAATATCGATAACGGCGTCGGCGCGGGCATCACCGCGGCCCTGATCGCCAACCGCGTGGCTCAGGCTCGCAAGCATCCCTTGCGCTAGCTAGAAGGCTGCGAGATTTCTGTCTCTCTCGCTGGGAGCAGAGACTGTCTCGCCGCGTTGTTGGGTAAATGTGGAGTTTGAGTGAAAGAGAGGCGGGACCTTCTATGGCGAATAATAAACGCGGACCGGAACCCGGATCGCAGAAGGCCAAGCATGGCGGTCAGGCTGTGCGCGAGAAGTATGGTACGGAGTTCTACGCAAGAATCGGTAAGAAGGGAGGCGAAGCAGTCAAGCAGAAACGCGGCCCTCAATTCTATTCTGAGATCGGTAAGAAGGGCGGCGAGTCGACGAAGCGTCAGCAAGGCTCGGCTTTCTACTCGCGCATTGGCAAGAAGGGCGGTGAGCGGGGACGTGCTGCTAGCTCCGCTGCTGCTCCAGCTCAGACCCAGGACGAGAGCAGCACCAACCCTTAGCCTTAGCATTGCTGGTTTCGCCTGCCGGGCACCTCAGAGAGAAGGTGGCTTGTCCGCTCTCGCCTGTGTCAGGCGGACGTGAGATGTGGAGTGTAGACGTTCGCGATGTTCGGCAAGCCTGCCGACGGAGATGCTGACAGATAGGAAGAGCTGGCCAGCCCTCTCGCTGGCCAGCTCCTCTGAACTTATCCCAATGGCTGCTTTGTGATCGTTGAGAAAGATGCCTTCTGTTTGATGTACTTACTTCGCTCAGCTGCACTCTGCCTCCGCTGACTTCCATCAACAGACAAGGCTGTCCTGAACGGCTCCATCAGGCGCCCGGATGAGAGAGGCCGCTCTCCCTCCGGCCCACAGCCCAGGCTTTCCTCTCCGTCCTAGCGACGGCGCAAAAAGGGGGGCGCGCTAATCTCTCTCTCCTGCTCCAGACGCTCCTGGTAGCGGCGCGCCAGGCTTCGCAGGCCACGCAGATCTTCCAGGCTGCGCTGTGGGCGTGGCAGAGCGGGTGGACGCAGGGGTGTGGCCGAGGCGGCTGGCGTCCCCTGAGACAGGGAGGGACGTGGCGTCAACGGTGGCATGGGAATCATCTGGTGAGACGCCCGAGCCGGCTCGGGCGTGCCTGCGCCGTTGCTGGCCTGGGCTGGTGCCTGCAGCTGAGCTGGACGCGACGCCCCTGAAATCAGCGCTGGTGTCTGAGCTGTGAGTGGTTCCCCCATACCAGCAGCGATCAGTGTCACGCGCAGGCTGTCCTGAAGCGTTGGATCGATGACTGCTCCGAAGGTAATGTCTGCCGCCTCATCGACCACACTACGGATGCACTCCGCCACCTCGTTGACCTCGAAGAGCGTCAGATCCTCGCCGCCACTGATATTGAACAGCACGCGGTGCGCCCCCTTGATCGTCACATTCAGAAAGCCGCCGGCGATGGCCTGCTGAGCAGCGATCTGGGCACGATTGCGGCCCTTCCCCTCGCCGATGCTCATGAGAGCGCTGCCAGCATCGCGCAAGACATTACGCACATCGGCGAAATCAACGTTGACCAGCCCTGGCACGTTAATGACCTCGGCGATTCCTTGCACTCCCTGGCGCAACACATCATCGGCTACCTTGAAGGCTTCTGCCAGACTGCGATCGCGTGTGCTCGACATCAGCAACCGATCGTTTGGAACAGTGATCAAAGCATCGACCTCTTTGCTCAGCTCGGCCAGACCCTCCTGAGCCACGCGGCGGCGGCGGGAGCCTTCAAAGCTGAATGGAAGCGTCACAATGCCAATCGTCAGGGCGCCCAGCTTGCGAGCAATCGAAGCCACCACCGGGGCAGCTCCTGTACCGGTACCGCCTCCCAAGCCGGCGGTGATAAAGACCAGGTCAGCTTCCTTGAGCGCTGCGCGAATCTCCGCAGCGCTCTCCGTTGCGGCGCGCATGCCTACAGCCGCGTTGCCGCCTGCTCCTAAACCCTTAGTATAATGGTGGCCCAGGCTAATCCGCAGTGGGGCCTGTGACAGCTCCAGCACCTGCGCATCCGTATTCATCGCGATGAAACGCACGCCCCTGACATTCATATCAATCATGCGATTCACCGCGTTGGTACCTCCGCCGCCTACACCGGCCACCACGATATCAACATGGCGCGGCTCATCGCAGCGCTCCTCGGCGTCGGCAGGCGCCTCAGTAGCAATCATCTCCTCTTCCGTATCCCGCTGCTCCCAGCCGGCCAGGGTGTGCTCCTCCCGCATATCCTCTCCCACCTCTACCTCATGTCGGAGTACGGCCCAGCGGTT
>NZ_JADGIA010000355.1 GCF_019683635.1 Thermogemmatispora sp.
CTCGTGGCACACCAGATCACTATAAACTCCAGCACTGGGGTGGCTGGGGGTGGCGTCGGGTTGGGGCTGGCTCTGGTGAGGCGACGAACGAGGGCGACAAGCTGGTCGATGAAAAAGGGCTTGCCTACGAAGGCGCTGGCTCCGACCAGCCGCGCCCGCAGGCGCTCACGCCAGCCCTGTTGCGCGCTCATGAGCACGATGGGTATGGCGCTGAGCCGCGGCTGCTGGCGCAACAGCCGGATCAGCTCGTAGCCGTCCAGGCGCGCTACCCCGGGGTCGACTAGCAGCAGGGCCGGTGGCTCCGGGCTGCGTGCCAGCTCTTGAAGTGCACTCAGGCCGTCGCGATGGCAGCAGACGCCGAAGCCGGCGCGTTGCAGGGCCAGGGCTACGATGAGGCGACAGATCGCTGAGTCGTCGACAATGTGCACAGTTCCTGGCATAGCAATGGCTCCTTTCAGATGATGGGTTGCCTGTCGGTCTCTGTTGGGTCTACATGCCGTGCGTTTCCCTATCCCCTCGCCTGGCAGCTCGTCCCGCTGCAAAGCTGCCCTCTATGCTATGGATCAGTCAGTCAGTCAGTCAGTCGCGAGTGGGTGCCCGCCGAGTCATCACCCGGGGAGAGGCGAGGAGCCTGCGGGCCTCCTGCGGGCGGACACCCCTTCGCTGCTATTGCTATAGCCGGATGGGCTTGCAACAAAAGTAGTGGTTGGACTCCTGACGTCGATGCAAGCGATGCCGCTTCTTCCTGCCCAAGAAAAATAGCTCGCTCGCTTCACTCTTTTCTTGTGTAATTTATCCGACCAATAAGAAAAACTACTTTTCTATTTGCAGATGTATCTGCTATAATCAAAGCACCACGGTGCCAGACAGTGCATGTCGTAGACGCTACGGCGATGGTGCCGCGCGATTTGATATGTGGTGCTTATGGTCGGCCTGGCCTGGGCGTATGCTGGGCTGCCAGCCGCTGGTTGTGGGCCAGGGCGCCGGCTGAGAAGAAGAAAGCGGTGAGAGGACTATGGCCGGAAAAGAGCAGCTTGTCGAGACGGGCGATCCTCTGGTGCGCGTGTGGATGTTGGGGCCGTTTGTGGTAGAGCTGCGGCAGGCCGATGGGTCGTGGCAGGCGCTGCCGGGCGGGATCTGGCGAACGTATTTCTATGCGCGCCCGCTGCTGCAGCGCCTGCTGTGTGCTCACGGGCGCCGGCTGGAGCGGCAGCAGTTGCAGATGGATCTGTGGCCGAGGGAGGAGCCGAGCGAGGCGATGGAGCGCTATCCGCTGACGGCGGCGGGCCAGGTGCGGAAGCTGTTGGGAAAGAGGGAGTTGCTCAAGACGTGCGGGCAGGGCTATCAGTTGGCCGATCAGCGCTGGATCTGGGCCGATGTGGATGAGGCGCTGTGGTGGCTGGGGGAGGCGCGCCGGCGGGGACTGGAGACGCTGGCGGCGCTGCCGGCGCTGCAGGGAGCGGAGCGGCTCTTTCGGCGGGGGCGCCTGCTGGAAGAGCAGGCGGCGGTGTGGGCGGTGGCGTATCGGGAGTGGGTGGCGGGCGAGCGGTGGAAGGCGGGGCTGGCCCTGGCGCGGCTCTACGAGCGAGAGGGGATGCTGAGCGAGGCGGGGGAGCAGTATCGGCAGTTGTATGAGGAGCATCCGTACAGGGAGGAGGCGCTGATAGAGGTGTATGGGTGGTGGCTGCGACAGGGGGAGCGAGAGCGGGCGGAGCGGGTGCTGACGGCTGGCCTCCAGCGGCTGGAACAGGAGGGGTTGCCGCTCTCAGAAGAGGCGCAGGAGTGGATGAGGCGGCTCAGGCAGATGCAAGAGAGAGACAGGCTTGCCCGGGTGCAGGGGAAGACTGTGGTATACTGGGAAGGAAGCAAGGGAGCATTGAGGGAGGAGAGAGGAGGAAGCGCGCTTCTGCAGGTGCTGCCCGCGCCGGGGATGAGGTTGTTGCCGGCAGGGTCGGAGGAGGAAGAGGAGAGGGAAGAGGAGGAGGCGAAGCAGGGGGACTGTGGGACGAGCGTGTTGCTCTGGCCGCTGACGTGGGGAAGGCGGGGGCAAGGGAGCCTGCGCGAGATGGAGCAGTTGATTCAACAGGAGCTTTGTATGAGCGAGCGCACGAGAGAACCGGCAGAGGGAAGGACTGCGATGGAGCAGCGACTGCCGCGGCGGACGGCGCTGCTGGTGCTGGCGGGCTTGCCGCAGGTGCTGCTGGGGTTGGGGAGCGTGGGAGGAGGCGGGGGCTGGGAGATGGGCAGTCGGGTGCAGACTGGCTGGCTGAGAGAGGAGGTGCTGC
>NZ_JADGIA010000356.1 GCF_019683635.1 Thermogemmatispora sp.
CCCAAGGCCAGCCCCCCAGCGGCCCCCTCTCCCACCATCATGGCGGCTCCGGGTCTGGTCCTCTGGGATATTCCCATCAGCAGCATAGCGGCGGCACCGGCCACTTGCCCGCCATCGGGCCCGGCACCAACGCCATCGTGCAAAGCACGATCGTTCAGAGTACCGTCGATCTGAATATGCTGATGGACATCATCGAGACGGTCTTCGACCGCCCCTCGATCTCTACCTTTGTCCTGATGACGGGCGATAAGGATTTTACCCGCATCTGCGCTCGCCTGAAGCTACGTCTAAATAAAACGGTGATTGTTGTTGGGATACCGGGAACCGTCAGCCGGGATCTGATTAGCAGCGCCAACCAGTTTGTTCCTTTGGTCCCAGGCATCGCCTCGGCCTCATCGACGAATACTGGCAGTGGCTATCTCCCTGCTGTCTCGTCGGGCAGCACGGGCCACATGCCTGCCGTGCACCCGGGGACGAATCCCCACATGCCGGCAGTGAATCCGCAGCCGCCGATCGATGTGCTGGACCCGCAATTCTTGCAGTTCCTCGACTACATCGATCGCAACTGGTCCTGGCGCACAGTCATGGGCGTGGCGAATTTCATCGGCGATCCGCTGAATCCGAAGAACCGCTTCCGCGGTCGCCTGACACGCGAATCGGCGCGCGAGTTGCTCCATACTTGTATCCAGCGAGGTATCTTGCTGGTCCAGACCGATGCCAGCGGAGCTGAGGATCTCCGCCTCAACCGCTCCCACCCCGAGGTGGAAGAGGTGCTGAAGCAGTTCGTGCGCTGACATCAAGCAGGGAAGAAACGGTCAGGGAGGTCCGTGTTGCTGAGCGCTGCCCTCTCGCCACTAACCCGCGCCCTCGTCGCGCGGTCTATTCGCCTCGCCCAAGGTCCAGGCGCCTGGTAGCTGTAAAGCGCCAGGCGCTTTCGTTTCTGCTCTGTGTGTTCTCTTCTACTTTTTCCGGTTTTCACTGCTGTTTACGATGGAGTCTGCTTGTATGGAAGAAGAGTCTCACCTCTCTCTGCTCGAAGAGCTAGTTGAGCGTCCCAGTCCCTCGGGTTTTGAACAGCCCGTTCAGGAGGTGGTGCGCCGCGAGTGCGCTCGCTATGCTGATCAGGTGACAACCGATGTGCATGGGAATGTGATCGCTGCCCTGCATCCCGAAGGCCGCCCTCGCCTGATGCTGACGGCCCACTGTGACGAGCTGGGCTTGATGGTGCGTTACATCGATGAGCAGGGCTTTCTGTACTTCGCCCCGATCGGAGGCTTCGATCCAGCAACGCTGCCCGGCGAACGGGTGCTGCTTCATACGGCTTCAGGCCCTGTGCCTGGCGTCATTGGGGTGAAGCCTATTCATCTGCAAGAGGAAGAGGAGCGGGGCAAGGCTCCCTCACTGAAACAGCTCTGGATCGATATCGGGGCGAGCAGTAAGAAGGAGGCCGAGGAAATCGCCCCTCCTGGGACGGTGGCCACTCGGGCGGCCCGGCTCCAGCCCCTGCGCGGTCGGCTGGTAACGGCGCGCGGCCTGGATGATAAGGCCGGCCTCTATGCAGTGCTGGAGACACTGCGCCAGGTCTCTGCGCAGCGCGAGCAGCTGCAGACCGCCCTCTACGTGGTTTCGGCAGTGCAGGAGGAAATTGGTTCCCGCGGCGTACGCACCAGCGCTTACGAAGTGCAGCCGGAGCTGGCTATTGTGGTCGATGTGATGCCAACAGCTGATCATCCCCAGACTTCCAAGCAGGAGATTGGCGATGTCCGACTCGGAGCCGGTCCGGTGCTGACGATCGGAGCCCACGTGAATCCACGCGTCTATGAGCTGCTGGTGCAGGCGGCCCGCGAGGCTGGACTGCGCTATCAACTCGATCCCACCCCAGGCCGAACGTCGACCGACGTGGATCTGCTCCAGGTGAGCCGCAGCGGGGTAGCGACAGGTCTGGTCAATATTCCTTGCCGCTATCTTCATACAGGCTCTGAGGTTGTCTCTCTGGAGGATGTCGAGGCAACGGCGACCCTGCTGACTCGTTTTGCTCTGGCATTGGATGCCGAGGTCAAGCTGATTCCGTAGCGTTCCTGATGTGGCAACCAGTCTGGCTCTCTGTCTAGCGGGCAGATGGAAGCATCAAGCATCCTGGCCAATCTGGTCGATTGACAACAGGACGTACACAGGAAAACCCTCTGCCTGGCCTGTGGTCGGCTGACCGGTAAGCCAGGCCAGGGCTTGGCCTGGCGCTTCCTGGGCCAGGCTGGCCCCAGCCTGGCTACAGCACCC
>NZ_JADGIA010000125.1 GCF_019683635.1 Thermogemmatispora sp.
ATCTGAATCCCCACCACCGCGCCCACAGAGTGGTAGAGCGACTCCCGTCCCCTACAGTATAACCTAAATGCCTCTTGTAACACAAGATATATAGGAGAGATTGGATATAAGGTACCCCGGGTTCTCTGCCCCTCGTGTTGCAAGGAAGAGCTGCACTCACGACACTCGGCACTGGAACCTTGGTAGCCTGTGTGAATAAGGCAGAGCTTTTGAGCGTAACTGCACAAAAGTGCCCACCAGTCTCAGAGATCTGTCCCGGTTCGCTGAGGAGCAATTGTCGCCCATTCACGTCCCGCGTTTTCCGAGGAGGGAGTGAGGTGGGACCGACCCGCCAGTTTGCTTCGTCTCTCTCGTCGCCTTCCAGCGGGCCGGCCTCGGCTCGGGGCCTAAGCTTAAGCGGGTGGCTCGTTGCTGGCGCCTGTCGAGGAAGACGGGCCTTTCTCCTCCTCGTGACTGCTCTCGCCGGAGGAGCTGGCAGGGCTACTGCTAGGGCTACTGCTGGCTGTTGACGAAGGCGTGCCGTAGATCAGGTCGGTCAGATCCTTATGCGTGCGTTCAAGGATGCTGCGCAGGTGAGCCAGTCGATTGGGGTCACCCACGGAGGAGCGTCCAGCGATCATGAAGAGGCGGGCCACCTCGCCGGCCTCCTGGCGCAGTGCCTGCAGCTCCGGCGACCAGGAGCGGCCCAGGGCGCGCAGCGGCCAGCCTGGATCAGGACGTTCCCCCTCGCGCTGGTGCTCGGCCAGAAAAGCGCGTCCAGCTTCGGTAATCGTATAGACCTTGCGCCCCTCAACCTCGCTAGAGGTGATAAAGCCGCGATCTTCCAACATTTGCAAAGTTGGATAGATCGAGCCAGGGCTAGGTGTATAAAAGCCGCCGGCCCGTTCTTCCAGCACCTTCATCATCTCGTAGCCGTGCATGGGGCGCTCCTGGAGCAGCTCCAGCAAGACATATTTCAGATCGCCGCGTCCGAAGACACGCAGCCGCTCAAAGAAAGCAGTGGGGCCGTGAGGACCGCGGCCATGTGGTCCGTGGCCGTGTGGGCCGAAGGGGGGCCGCCCGCGGCGCGCCTGCCAGAAAGGAGGAAAAGGTGGGGTAGGAGGGCGCTGCCAGGGGAAGGGGCCACCATCATCCCAGCCGTAGTATTGCCAGGCAAAGCGTCGGCCAAACATGAAACTGTACTCCTTTCTCTTCTCGCTCCCTGGCGCTGAGCCTCTGCGAAGAATCTCTATCGCTCGCAGGGCTGGCTACAGCGCCCGAGATAGCGATATATCGAAAACCACTGTGCTCAGTATAACGATATATCGTATCCATGTCAAGGGCCTGAAGCTGCCTGCTTGCAGAAGGGAGGGAGGCGTGATACGATAAACCGAGGGAAGAGGGAGCAGAGGGAGAGCCAGCTCACCAGCCAGTGCAGTGTAGACAGAAGCCAAACATACCCCGCAACAGTAGAGAGCCGAGAGACTTGTCGACAGCATTCACCGACGGTGTATAGTTTCTCTTAGGTTAGGAAAATCCGAAGAGAGGTAGACGTCGTTTGTCAGTTAAGACTGGAATCAGCCACAGGAGATGTGAGGTGCCAGAACAGTATTATCGCCCAGGAGAGCGGCACGTCGGAAAGCGAGTCGTCACCATTGGCGGAGGCTCTGGAACCTTCGCCCTCCTTTCGCATCTCAAAAAGTACCCGTATAACATCAGCGCCATCGTCACCATGTCGGACAGCGGAGGAAGCTCGCGTCGCCTGATGGATGAATTTCGGCGTCAATTGCCGCTAGGGGACCTGCGGATGTCGCTTGTGGCCCTGGCACGCAATGGAGCGCTATGGCGTGAGGTCTTTATGCACCGCTTTGAGAGCACAGATGAGCAGGGAGAGGGGAAAGGAGGAGTTGGTGGCCACAGCCTGGGGAATCTCATTCTCAAGGGTCTCCAGGATATCAACAATGGCGACCTCATGCTGGCCATTGAGGATGCGCAAGAGCTGCTCAATACTGCCGGGCGGGTGCTGCCAGTCACCCTGACGCAGACGACCATCTGCGCCGACCTGGAGGATGGCACCACTATTTGTGGCGAGACCGAGATTGACACACGTGGCAAAAAGAACCTGGGGCCGCTCTCGCCCATTGTCCGCCTGCGTATGGTGCCCGAGGATGCTCCAGCCTGTCCCCAGGCCATTCGCGCCATTCGCCGGGCTGACGTCATCATCATTGGCCCGGGCGATCTCTACACGAGTCTCATCCCTAATCTCCTCGTCAAAGACATTGCGCGCGCCGTGCGTGAGTCCGAGGCGGAGAAGGTCTATGTCTGCAATCTCATGACCAAGCACGGAGAGACCGACGGCTACAAAGCCTCCGATTTTGTCAGCGAGATCCACCGCTACCTTGGAGGCCGTGTCGACCGGGTGATCGTCAATGACGGCCCATTCCCTCCTGAAGTGCTCCGCACCTATGCCGAGGAGAAGAGCGAGCCGGTGGCCGTCGATCGCGCGCGTTTAGCGAAGCTCGTGCCAAACGTCGTCATCGGCCATTTCAATCTCGAAGATGATATGTTGGCTCGCCATGATCCCGAGCGTCTGGTGAGGGCTATTTTCCCATCCGATCCTTTCTAGCCCCAGCCTGTCCAGTCTTGCTCTCTCACCCGATTCTGTCGCTTTTGCTTGCTGTCGGCCTCCCTCTCTGGCTCCGGGCCAAGGAGCGGCTGTCGGTCGCGGCTGGGGCTGATGCTGCGTTTTGAAGGCAGGCCGGACCGGTCAGACGAGGGCCGGCAGCAGAAGACTCCGGCTCAGGCGTGAAGCGAGGCCGCTCATCCACCTGCTGCAGCCTGCAGCGCTGGCCTCGCTTCACGCCTGGTCTGGGGCCAACGTCCTCACCTGCGCCTGCGCACTCAGCCGGGGGAGGAACAAAACGAGGAGCTTCGACCGCTGGCGGCCTGGTTTGCGGGCCGATTGCTCGTGTGTTCTCTCCTTCACCAACCGGCTGGGCGCTCGCTGCTACCTTTCCCTTCTACGGTAAGGTACGGGCGATCTGCTCGAACTCCTCACGTGGGAACGCTCGCATGGTCTGGCTTCGTAGGCTGCCTTGGGCGATGATGCCAAGAATCAAGCGCGCGGCAGTCTGATCGTCAGGAGCCTCGGTAATGATGACATAGTCGTACTGGCCCATGACAAGATAGAAGCCGATAAGCCTGCCTCCTGCTTCCTGGAGCGCCTTCTCGAACATCTGAAGACGTTCGGGGGCATTCTTGGCTTCCCTGATCCCTTGCTCGGTTAAATTGACCAGACTGATGTAGGTTGGCATTGAAGGACCTCCTCGCCCTTGACAGGTCTTCAACTCAAGATGGAGCGCTACGGGGTCAGCCTTCTGTTGCAATTGTACATTCCCAGTTGCACTTTCACAAGCTCTGCTGCCAGCCCGTCAATCCTTTCTTAACCAGTAATTCTCAAGCTGCCCCTCTTTCAGGCTGATGGACGCTGGAAGAAGAAGCGATGTTCGCAGTAGCCGGCCAGCATGCCCACCAGTGAGAAGAGGGCATTGGTGTGTCCAGGCAGCGAGCCAAGAACGACCAGGCCACTATCGAGCAGGAGGTAGGCCAGCATGGCCAGCACCATCCCCAGATAGGGGCGCACGAACCAGGTGATCAGCAAGAAGAGGGGTTGGCCCCGTGAGGTGGATTGGCGTAAAGAGACCAGGCAACTCACGCAACCGCCGAGCAGGCCGTACGCCAGGACCAGCCAGGGCACGCCGAACGGAGCGAAATCCGGTGTAAAGACCTCCTGCCCGAAGCCCAGACCCTCGCCAATGGCCAGGGCCAGTACAGTCAGAAGGAGGAGGGCGTGGTAGACGGCCAGCGCCAGTAGCCAGCCCTGGGGAGCCGGGCGGGTGACAGTGGAGGGAGCGGATGGCTCTGGCATGCCTGGAGATTGCGCAGGAGATGGCGCAATCGGCTCTGGTGAGGTTGCGACAGGGGCCTGACCAGGAGCAGCCGGACTGGACCGCTGCCGTTCATCTTTGCCTGAGACTGCCGCGATCGGCTCTGTATCCTGCTCATCGCTCTCCACTGGAGGGTGCGAGGCTGCCGGCCCTGCTGGCCCGCTGGTGGGGCCTCGTCTGGCCCTTCCCCCTGATGACTCAGCGGCAGTGCTGGCCCGGCCTTCCAGGTCCAGCAGATAGCTCTCTGGTAGCTTCTGGCGGCGGGCGCTTTCCAGCAGGTGCCGCACGTAGGGATCAGCTGCATAGCGCTCGGGTAGGCGTGGTTGGAAATACTTGCGGACCGTTGCCGAAGCGATGTAGGTGGTGCAGGTAATCTCGCGCTGGCGTAAAGGCTCATGAACTACCACTGTCAGCGGCTCGAAGAGGCCGATCGGCGGGACCGCATCATGGACCTTATCCAGGGGAACCACGCCGTCCTCGGCTGGCAGGGCCAACCGGCGCGGCACGCGATAGAGCATGCCCCAGACCGCGGCAGCCGGGTCGCTACTCGGCAAGATCGAGGCGACAACGTCGCCCGTGGCCGTGCGCACCGTGCCGAAACCTAGCTCATAGCCTTTTAGCATGCCTGGCCCGTAAGGCAGGGCCAGCCCGTCCAGCAGTTGAGGACTGTTCAGCACCACTGTATCCATCTCTGGGCCGTACTCAAACAGCCAGAGGAATTCATTGCGCTCCTGGCCCGGCTGCGTTGAGGTGACCACGTCCTCCTTCTCCACTGCCTGGCTGGCAATAGGGAGCGGCGTCTCTTCCAATGAGCTGTATTCTTCGGGGACAGGAGGCGCTGCCGGGGCCTCCTCGGGGAACGGTGCACCTCCATCCGTCAGACGGGGGCCGAAGGTGCTCCCCGTCTCGCCCAGCGCCAGCGAAGGCGGGCGTGGCGTACTGCTGCGCACAATAGGCACACCTGGCGCCACAAAATCGTCGCCTCGTCGGCGCTTCTCTCCGCGTCCCTCACGTCCCTCGCGTCCCTCACGCCCCTCACGCATCTCTCTTCTCTCCCTTCGCTCTCTCTCGATCGGAGCTTCGCGCTCCCGCTCATGTTCGCGCGCTGGCTGTGCCTCGCCTGACTGACTCTCCTGCCGCTCTCCCTGAGCCGGCTGCTCAGCATCACCGTGCATATCACTTCCCCCTTCCAACTCCAGGCGCGGCGCCTGTCCCTCCTCCCCTGTCCCAGACCTCGTCATCGCCCCTGACTGCGGCAGTGCGCCGCGCCGTTCCGTATCATGCCTGGTCATGACCTGGCGTCTACCCTCAATTCCTCATCAGCCCGTGCCCGGCCAGCCTGGCGGGCAGCAAGATTGTCCCATCTCACGCCTGCCCCGTTCCGCTGGCCGTTCCCTCCCTGCCTTCTCCGCTGCTCCGCTCTGCTCTGGCGTGCGCCGCTGTTGCCTGTCACTGCCTGCCAAGCCATCAGCCCCACCTGCAGACGAGGTCGGGAGCAGGACGGAGGTGCCCCGATCTCTCCTCGCCTGGCCTGTAGTCCCAACTCTGCGCTGTGATGCTATGCACCCCGTGGCGCCCCGGCCCTGGCCTCCCTCTGTCTGGCTCTACGCGCTCTACCTGGAGCAAGCGAGCATAATGAGGAGATACTGTAAGAGATGGTTGCACTACTGCAATTGATAGGATACACATTTGAATCGCTTTCGCCAAGTCTGCAGGACCTGTGGCTAGTGAGAGTCACTGAGCGGCTCCTTATTGAAAAAGCCGCGCTCGGTCACAATAGCGGTGACCAGCTCGCCGGGGGTGCGATCGAAATAGAAGTTGCGCACCTCGATGCCGGGGATTGGCTCTTCCAGCACCTCTTTTGGCTCTTTCTCTTCCAGCAGGGAGAGGTCGCCGGTCCAGGGCTGAGAGGAGATTTTCAGCGATTCGCACAGGACGTAGAAAGGGATGCCGTAGCCACGGCTGGCCCAGGCCAGGAGAGCGGTACCGGCTTTATTGATGACATCGCCGTTGGCGAGGACGCTGTCGGCGCCGACCACCACGGCGGTGCAGTCTGGAAGAAAGATGGCGGCCTCGGCGTCAGTGATGAGCGTGACGGCGAGGTTCAGGTGCTGCAGGCGGCGAGCCACCTCTCGACCTTCATAGCGGGGACGACCCTCCAGGACGATGACCCGTTTAATCTGGGAAGCACAGGCATGCAGGGCCTCCAGGACAGTCCCCGAGAGGCTATGTGTCATCAAGGTGCCGGCCAGCAGCGGACGAGCATGGGCGATGATCGCTTGCGGCGCGCGTTCATACTCTTCGCGCAAACGCGCTGCCTCCTGAGCCATACCTGCCAGTCCCCCCGGGGCTTGGAGGATGCGCCGGACCGCGCCGGCGATAGCGGCCATCGCCGGGCGGGCCTGCATCAGCTCCTCACCAGCGGCGCGGATCTGGGCCAGCCTCTCTTCTGGCGAGCCGTAAGGGGCACGCGCCAGCTCTTCCAGGATGGCAATTGTCTCGCCCACCAGCCAACGTGAGCCATGTTCGCGGTCATTGCGCACAGCCTCAATGCGCTCCTGGAGCTTATTCATACTTCTCTCCCTTCGTAGTTGGATCTTGGCTTTCGGGCTTGGTCGCTGCCATTACTAGTTATTATCGCGCTCTCTCTTAAAACGTGCAAAGGGCCAGAAAGGCTGACTTTGCACGGCGAGATCTCTCTCATGGTCCTGTTTCCGGGCCAGATCAGCTCTGATTGGTTCGATTTTTGCCGTCGACATTGGCTCTTGTGATTCGCTTCCTGGCACACTACACTGCTATTGGTATGAGCCAATGCAGGAGGGGGAAAAACATGCGACACTCACGCTCATTTGAGCACCGCTCGCGCTCGTGGTCCGCTGCTCCTGCCGCCGTCCTTGTGCGGCTCGATCGCAGCAGCAGTGTGCCTCTCTATCGGCAAATCTATCAGCAGTTGCGTGAGGCGATCCTCTCCGGGGCCTTGCCCGAAGGGTCCCGCCTGCCCACGGAGCGAGCTTTAGCGCGCGAGCTGGGAGTCAATCGTACAACGGTCATGAATGCTTACAACGAGTTGGCGAGCGAGGGCCTCATCGAGGGGCATGTCGGGCGTGGGACGCTGGTCCGGCGCAGCCTGCTCACTCTGGAGGAGGAGTGCGAACCGGCCATGCCTTCCTGGCTGCTGGGACTGGCCGCCGGTGAGAGCGAGGTACTCGGACCTGACGCGCGCGTGCTCAGTGAGCTAATGGCGCTGGCTGAGTATGGCGGGATGATCTCCTTTGCCAGTGCCATGCCAGAGCCGGCCTTGCTGCCAGCGGATCTGTTCCGCGAGATCTGTCAGGATTCGCTCCTCTCTGCCCGTCAGGAGGCGCTTGGCTATTGCCCGGTGGAGGGCTTACAGAGCCTGCGTCAGCAGGTGGCCCTGCGCATGCGTCGGCGGGGCGTGCCTGTGGATGCCGGGCATATTTTGATCCTGTCTGGCTCGACACAGGGCATCGGCCTTGTTGGGCGCTTTCTGCTGCGCCCCGGAGATGAGGTCGTGGTCGAGGTCCCCACCTATATCGGGGCCATCCAGGCTTTTCGGGCCTTGGGGGCGCGAGTCATTGGCATCCCGCTGGATAGCGAAGGCATGCGCCTGGATCTTTTGGAGAGCGTACTGGGGCGCCATCGCCCGCGACTGATCTATACGCTGCCGACCTTTCAGAATCCGACAGGCGTGGTGATGTCGCCTGAGCGTCGCCGGCGCTTGCTGCTGCTCTGTCGGCGCTATCAGGTACCGGTGTTGGAGGACGATGCCTACGGCGAGCTATATTTTGATACGCCGCCGCCTCCGCCGCTGAAGGCCCTCGATAGCGACGAGCAGGTGATCTACCTGAGCACCTTCTCGAAAATGCTGGCGCCGGGCCTGCGGGTGGCCTGGCTGGCCGGGCCGGTGCCGATGATCGAACGCCTCTCGTTGCATAAGCAGGTCTTTGACCTGAATACCAATGCCCTTGGTCAGTGGCTGGTGGCTGAGGTGCTGCGCCGTGGCTGGTTGGATGGGCATCTGCGGCGCCTCAGTGCCGCCTATCGACGCAAGCGAGATCTCATGCTCCAGGCCATTGAGCGCTACTGGCCCCGTGAGATACGGGTAACTCCGCCGGGAGGGGGCTTTCATCTCTGGTGCCGTCTGCCGGCGGGCCTGCGGGCGCGTACCCTTCTGCGTGAGGCGGCAGCTGAGGGCGTGGCTCTCCTCAATGGCGAGCCTTTCCATGTTGATGGGGGTGGCCAGCAGTATGTCCGCCTGAGCTATGCCTATCCCCAGGAAGGGCAGATCGAGGAGGGCATCCGCCGCATTGGCATGGTGCTGAAGCGTCTGTTGCTGCAGCGTAATCAGGAGCAGACGCGCTCCTCTCCTCCTGAGCATATTCCAATGGTCTAAGCACGAGCCTTGCGGCCTCCACTCGGGACCCTGTAGGGCGGCAGCCGCAGCAGCACTGGCTGGCGCTCTGCTCTAACAGGCGTTTGTTGACAGCCTCCGCCCGGTGTCGGAAAATGGTGACCGGCTAGGCCGGCACTGTTGTTCAGATGGTGGGCCGGCTGGATGTGGCTGGAGCGGGAGCGCCTCCCCTCTGGCTCTCACTGGCGCTGGTGAGCGGCTGAGAGCTGCCGACTGACTACCACCTGCTCGATTGTGATCGTCGGCTGGCGCCGGGGGAGCCGTTCACTTCTAGGTATCCCTGTGAGCGTCTGGGGTGCCAGACCTGTTCTGATCGTGGCTTGCCTGGATGAACTGGCGAACGGGCCAGGCGAGCTGCAACGGGCTGCAATCCCGATCCCTTGCCGGCTGGGTGAAACCGACGATACGAGAGCCAAGAACGAGAGGAGTGTGTCTGGAGTTGAATCGTCTGACTGCTCCGGGCAAGCGGCTGTTTTTGAGCGGCGATGAGGCGGTGGCGCGGGCCGCTCTGGAGGCTGGTGTCCATGTGGCGACCGGTTATCCAGGCAATCCTGGCGGTGGGGCGCTGGCGGCGCTCTTGCCCCTGGCGACACGTTATGGTCTGGCCGCTGAGTGGAGTGTCAATGAAAAGGTGGCGCTGGAAGTAGCCGCGGGAGCCGCCTGGGCCGGCAGGAAGAGCCTGGTGACGATGAAGATGTCGGGCCTCAATGTTCTGGCAGATTCGCTGCTCTCGATCGCTCACAGCGGCGTCAATGGAGCGCTGGTGATCTACGCTGTGGATGATGTCGGGGTCTTCTATGGAATGGTTGAGCAGGATTCGCGCTACTATGCGCTGCTGGCGAGCGTGCCGCTGTTGATGCCGGCCAGTCCCGAGGAAGCCTATGCGATGACTCTCCTGGCTTTCCGGGCTTCGGCCCAGACTGGAGCGCCGGTGCTACTGCTGGGCACGACGGTGGTAGCGGCCTCTCAGTCATGGATCAGAGTGGCCCCTCTGGAGCGCCCCGCCGTTGAGGAGCCAGCCAGCTTCCAGCGCGATGTGGCACGCTTTACCAAGGCCGTCCCTCAGTGGTGCCGTGAGCAACATGCTGCGGCCCTGGCGCGCCTGAAGCAGGCCGGCGCGCTGCTGAGCGAGGTCAATGTACGGGAGGAGCTGAGCGGCTCAGCGAAGGCGCCTGTCCCTCGGGGGAGGAATGTCGGTGTGGTGGTAGCTGGGGTAAGTGCGGCTTATCTGGCCGAGGTACAGGCTCGTCTGAGTGCGGCACCCCCGCTGGCGATCTTCAAACTGGGCCTGATTCATCCTCTGCCTCGCGAGGAACTAGAAGCTTTCCTGGCTCCGCTGGAGGCGGTGCTGGTTTTGGAGGAACTGGAGCCGCTGATCGAGACCCAGGTGGCGGCCCTGATCGCGGAGCGTAATCTACAGGTCCGCTTGCTGGGCAAGCGCAACGGGCTGCTGCCGCGCGTAGGCGAGTACAACCAGGCGCAGGTAGCGCGGGCGCTGGCCGCCTTGTTTGAGACGGCTGGCTATCCTGAGAGCGCCGCTGAAGCGCAGACACTGGCCGCACAGTTGTCGGCTCTGACGGAGCCGGGCGGCTTTTTGGCTCCTTTGCCGCGCACCCTGGAATTCTGTCCCGGCTGTCCGCACCGGATGACGTATTACGCGCTCAAACGAGCGCTGCAGGCCGCTGGCTACCAGCCCAATGAGGTGATCACAACCGGCGACATCGGCTGTACGATCCTGGGCATGCATGCCCCTCTCTCGGTCTGCTGGACCGAGGTCTCGATGGGGGCCAGCCTGGGGATTGCTCAGGGACTGAAGTACGCTGGCATCGAACGTCCGGTACTGGCGGCGATGGGCGATAGCACGTTCTTTCATGGAGGCATCGCTGGACTGCTGAATGCCGTTCAGGCGGAAGTGCACCTGACCTTACTTTTGCTGGATAACGGCCTGACGGCGATGACAGGGCAGCAGCCAAATCCGGGATCGTGGCAGGCCGGCGCTGGGTCAACGGCGAAGCCGCGGGCTGATATTGAGACAATTGTGCGCGGCTGTGGCGTAACCTTTGTGCGCGAAGTCAATCCTTATGAGCTGGAAGCAACGGTGGCGACGCTGCGCGAAGCCCTGGCCTTCCAGGGAGTGGCGGTAGTCATTGCGCGCGCACCGTGTACGGTCCCAGGTCGCTTGTTGCCCGGCCAGGCGGCGCCGTTCCAGGTCGATGAGGCGCGCTGTTGTGCTGGACATGGTTGCGACGAGCTACCCTGTTATTATGAGGTTGGTTGTCCCGCAGTAGTACTGATGCCAGCCGAGAAGGGCGCCGACGAGGGACTGAGGGCCAGGGGTGAGCTGCGGGTGCGCATTGATCCTCTGAGCTGCGTGGCCTGCGGACTGTGTGCCGCTGCCTGCCCGTTCGAGGCCATTGGGCCGCTGGCAGCTGCGGACAGCGATCACAATGAGCAGAAAGAGATGGCTTCTGCCTGGCCATCTCTTCTGGTGCAGGAGTAAAGCACTTATGCCCGAGTCCGCTGAGCGTGAGCCGCGCTGGCAAGCCCTGGTTCTGGCCGGAGTCGGTGGCCAGGGATTGCAGACCGCTCTGGAGGTGCTGGCGCTGGCTGCCGACGAAGTTGGCCTGACGCTGCAGACCTTTGCCCCCCTGAGCCTGGCCCGTCTGGGTGGGAGCGCTTGCTGTCATCTGCGCTTCGGCCCGGTCCCTACACCACGCATCGCGCCCGGGCAGGCCGACCTGCTGATCGTCTTGGAGATGAGCGAAGTGCTGCGCGTACTGCCCCTGGCGCGTGCCGGCGCCCTGGCCTTTATCTCTACCTGGCGCCGACCCCCGCTGGCGGCGGGCCTGCAGGGCCAGCCCTATCCCAACCAGGCAGCCCTCGCTACTGCTTTGCAGCGACGAGGAGTGACGGGCATCTTTGTGGAGCCACGCTGTGATGGTTGGTTGCCTGCCGGCGGAGGGGAGCCGAAAGGTGAAGAGATTCCTCCAGGCTTGCTCTCCCTCTTCATGCTGGCCGTCTGCTGCAGCGCCACGGGCCTGCTCCCTTACGTCGCCTTGGAGCGCGCTCTGGCCCGGTGCCTGGAAGATGAGCCAGCGGTCGCAGCGGTGGCCCGGCGCCTCTTCGCCTGTGCCTGGCAGCGCGGAACGCTGCTCAGGCTGCCACCGGGGGCTTGACAAATTCCTGTGGCTGCGGTAATATGCATACGCAAGCACGGTCAACGCTGTACCAATGCTGTCTGGCAAACCAGCCTGTTGGGGTGTCGTTCAACGGTAGGACTGCCGACTCTGGATCGGCCAATCGGGGTTCGAATCCCTGCACCCCAGCCAGTCGGAGAGGCAAGAACGCCTCTCCTTTTTTGTTTGCCTTTGTTCCTCCCTGGCCGGCGGTGAGGAACAATAGACTGAGGAACCTGGTTCCAGAAGACGAGGGTGCGCAGGCAGAACGCACAATCCGAAGGTGGGGGATTACCGCGAGAAAAACGTCCGAAACGATTGGCTGGCTCTGTCGTATACCAAGTAGGTACGTTTTTTATTTGATGTGCGTCTTCCCTGAGTCTGTATTGTGGTATCCAGCTCCACAGAGGTGTAATACTCTTAGAAAGACTGATTGTGGCTTGAGGACCACAGAGCCTGACTGGAGCGGAGAGCGTTTCCGAGAAGCTCCTGTCTGCAGATTGGTGGGGGAGTAGTCGACTGATCCTGTCAAGCAAGCAAGAATGTAAAGAAAGGGGCATCACCATCGATGTCGACTGGCGCAGGCACTGGTCCCACCGGTAGAGCAACGTTCGAACCAGCCGGCAAAACATCGTTCGAAGAAGAAATGCGCTCCGCCGCGCGCTGGACGCGCCGGCGTGATATCCCGCTGGCGATTCTGGCCTGGATGGCCCTCGCCGTCCTGGCCCTGTGGGGCATCAGCCATATCGCGCACTCGCTGCTTATGCTGGTAATCGCCGCCCTACTGGCCTATGCGATTGCTCCTGCGGTGCGCTTATTGGAACGCTTTATGCCCCGGATCGTCGCTATTCTGCTAGTTTATCTTGTGGTGCTTGGCGGACTAAGTGTTCTTCTCTACTTTGTGATTACAACCACCATTGAACAGATTGTCTCCCTGGCACATTATGTACAGCAAATGCTGACCCCCCGGCCCGGTGGCTCGGTCACCCCGCTAGAGGAGATCCTCAACCGCTTTGGCATTAGTGCCAGCCAATTGAGCGATTTGCGCCAGCAGCTCTTTAATCAGCTAGAGAACGTGGCCACCAGCGCCCTGCCAATTGTCACCGGTGTCTTCGAAGGGGTTCTCGACATTGTCATTGTGATGGTGCTGAGCATCTATTTGCTCATCGATGGCGAGCATGCGGTGCGCTGGTTGCGGCGCGGTGTACCGACGCGGCAGCGAGCGCGGACCCGTTTCTTTCTGGATACAGTCCAGCGAGTGGTTGGGGGCTACATCCGTGGTCAGCTGCTGCTCTCGGCGCTGGTCGGAGTGCTGGTCGGCCTGGGGATGTTCATCCTGCAGGTTCCCTATGCGGTCTTGCTGGGCGTGCTGGCCTTCCTGCTGGAGTTTATTCCGGTCTTGGGGACACTCACCTCGGGGGCGATCTGTGTGCTCATCGCCCTGAGCCAGGGCTGGCTAACGGCGGTGCTGGTGCTGGCCTACTTCATCGGGGTGCATATCCTCGAAGGAGATGTCATCGGGCCGCGCATTGTTGGGCGCGCCGTCGGTCTGCACCCGGTGGTTTCGCTCTTTGCCCTGCTGGCTGGAGCCGAGCTATTCGGGGTAATCGGAGCCATTTTTGCTGCACCCCTGGCGGGCGTGCTGCAGGCGCTGCTGGTGGCCGTCTGGCAAGAGTGGCGCAGCCTGAATCCAGAGCAATTTGAGGAGCCGCCAGTGCCACTGCCGGCGCCGACCTCCTTCCCTGTGAAAGCGGAAGCGACCGGGCCGGGCGCGCCGACTCGGTCAATGACGGAGGGACCCGGGGAGGCGCGCGGGGCGAGCGCTGCCGATCTGGGGCAATCAACGGGAAGGCTGGTGGAGACCAGCAGCGGAGAAAATAGAGAGGATGATCGTCGTAAGGCCGCCAGCGCCCAAAACTCTGTCGAGGTGCCGCCGGCTCCCTCGGCCTCGGATCACCTGCTCTAACTCTGAAGTGCTATGCAGTGAAACCGAAGCGTCATGAGCCGCAGCTTTCCCCGCTTTTGTCACCTCTGTGGAACACCGCTGGCGCTGGTAGGGCGATACCTGATTTATCCCAACGGGCTGGTCATCTGCCCGGCCTGCGAAAGCACGGCGCCGCGCTGTCAGCGTTGTGGTCTACCAGGGCGGCATCTGGAACATGTGGGCGGAGCGCTCCTCTGCCCCCCGTGCCGCGCCCAGGTGGCCTTCTGTGCTTGTTGCGGTCGGGCCTTGCTGGAGACCGCTTATCTGATCGGAGACTCGCCGCTCCCGTATTGCCAGCGCTGCCTGGAGGAGCGTCCCCGCTGCGATATCTGCCAGGCGCCTTTAAATGAGCAGGGGCGCCTGCTGCCTGGGCAACATAGCGAATCACGCCGTTGTGCCTCCTGCTGGGCTGAGGCTGTGCGTAGCCCGGATGAGGCGGCGCCACTCTATGAGCGCATTTTTCTCCTGCTGCCGCAAGAACCGGGGCTGACGCTGTCCGCCCTCCCCCGTCTCCACCTTTGCGAGCGCGCACTACTGCAGGAGCTGCATCAGCAGCGTCAGAACAGCTTACAGCCTGGTGAGGAAGGGGCGGTCAGCGACCCACATTTGCTCGGCATGTTTTTGCAGCAGGGCCGGGAGCAGGATATCTACATCGAGCACTATTTGCCGCGCGATCTCTTTCAAGCGGTGGCGGCCCATGAGCTGGCTCATGCCTGGCAAGCCTGGCAGGGCCTGGAGGGGCTGCCGCTATTGGTAAGTGAAGGCTTTGCTGAGTGGACGGCCTACCATGTCTTGCAGGCCCTCGGTGAGGAGGGCATGGCCCGGCGCTTGCTGCGTCGTCGAGATCTGTATGGTCAGGGCCTCCAGCGCTTCTTAACACTGGAAGAGCAACAGGGCCGCGCGGCAGTGCTGGCCGCCGCCCGTGGCTCTCTCCCGCTGTAGGAACAGCGAACCTCGTAAGTAAAATCGCCTCCCTCCAATGTCAGCTTCTGTTGCCTTCCTTTGATCTTCTTCAAGGCTTTACTCGCTATTGGCTCTTCCGCTACTCGGTAACTCTCCTTACCGTCTGCGGTAAAAGCGACCTGGGGAAGCGCAGCATGACCTGCCGTTGCGTGAGGTGCTTCTGACGCTCACCAGAGAGAGCGGGCACTGGCGCCTGACGGGGAATGGCGTCTGATGTGGCTTCTTCTTTCCCTGGTGGCTCAAGAATGCTGATGGACCGCAGAACGGGCTGTCAGGTGATTGTGTACACGATGAACACAAAAAGTATGCTCAACTTTATACAAAGGTTTTCTGTACAGACAATTATAGGTATGCATCCCTTGCTTTATTGTATATACTA
>NZ_JADGIA010000126.1 GCF_019683635.1 Thermogemmatispora sp.
AGCACAGCAACCTACAGGCTAAAGGAGGAGGCTGCAGGTGATACCCTTTCAGGACTTCCCAGGGCCACGCCGACATACGCCCTGGATGACATGGGGTCTGATCCTGATCAATGTACTGATTTTTCTCTATGAGCTTTCCCTTGGGAATCGCGCAGATGAGCTGATTTTCGCCTATGGAGTAGTGCCCGTCGCCTTATTACATGGTGTTCCACAGACGGCCCTTGTGCAAGCTCATCTTGCTTTCCAGACCCCCGAGCCGGTCTACTTCACACTGATTACTTCCCAGTTTCTGCACGCCGGCTGGCTGCACATCGGCGGCAATATGCTCTTTCTCTATGTTTTCGGCGATAATGTGGAAGACCGCCTGGGGCACTTCCCTTATCTCTGCTTCTACCTGCTCTGCGGCATCGTCGCCGGCCTCGTCCAGGCCGTGGCTTTTCCTGGCTCAACGGTCCCTAGCATTGGGGCCAGCGGCGCCATCGCTGGCGTGCTGGCAGCTTATCTGGTTCTTTTTCCCCTGGCTGGTGTGCGCACTGTCATCTTTATCTTCTTTTTCTTCACCATCGTGACGCTACCAGCGATGGTACTCATTGGCCTCTGGTTTGTGCTGCAGCTTTTCGATGGTGTGGCCTCGCTAGCCCAGGTGCAACAGGGCATGGGCGGCGTCGCTTATCTGGCCCATGTTGGCGGCTTCCTGACCGGCCTGATCATTACGCTGATCCTGCGCCCCTGGCTCAAGCCACCAGCTCCCATCAGCTACCCCTCCTACCCCTATCACCCCTACTCGCGCGAGAACGACCACCGTCGCTGGTGGTAAGCTGAGCTGGAGCAACAGCACCATCCCATTAGAAGCTTCTCTCGGATCTCCTCACGAGCATGCGCCCTGGAATGACGAAAGCAGAATCCCGCCAGGCCAGAGGGCATGCTCGGTAGTTTTCTGGTGACTTCCAGGCTCCTCAGCATCTTAGCGGTTTTCCGTCTCCGCTTTCGTCTGACGCAGAGGTAGCTCCAGGAGCTGCTCCTCTATCTCACGCCAGGCGAACTCTTGCGCTTCGTACAGCGATAATGAGCGACCTGCCGCGCAGGCTTCCTCTACTTTGCGACTGACATATCTCCTGAAATTTTGAAGATATGGCAATTGCTCAGTATAGAGAGGCATCAGACGCAGTTCGATATCGCTATGGCTGTAGAAAGCCTCGGGACGGAAGCAGAGAGACAACAGCTGGGCATAGCGCTCTATCAAGGACTGCTGGGCCTGAGTAAAAGCATGAGGTAAAGTGCTAGAGACAATAAGACAGCCAGCAACACGCGTCTGCCAGAGAATGGGGCAAGCCACGGCGCTCTGCTCATGCTCGACCCAGTGAGCGGCGAAGAGACTGTACTCTTCATCACGGCTAGGAATAGTTACCAGCCGGCAATGGGTCACAGCAGCTCCGGCCAGGGACTCCGCTCCCAGGAAAATCGCCTGTTGGCTGAGATCACGCGGCCAGGGAGGATTGCCACGTCCAACAATCTCACGCAGACTACGCACCTTCCCCCCTGGCGCCGGCGGCGGCATACAACGCGCAACCGTCACGGCCAGGCCTCGCTGCTCAGGATCAAGCTGTCTGAGCATCTGCTGCAACAGGAGATCGTAGAGTGCTTCTGGATAGAGAGAAGGGGGCGTTGTCGTATACATGCTGAGGGCTCGCACGTAAAGCTCGACAGGTGGCGCCGGCAGCACTGCCGGAGCAGAGGTCTCTGTAGACTGCTCCAACAGCTTCGGGAAGTCATTGGCTAGCAGACGCATCAACTCAGGGTAGACTTCGCGCGGCACCGCCTTCAGCAAGCGCCGAAGATTATCCTCTCGCGGCTGTACTATACCTCGCGCCCAGCGTCTGAGCGTAATCGGTTGCACCCCCATCTCCTGCGCCAGCCGCCTCTCCAGCTGAATATCTCTGATGAGCTGACTCAGCAGTTCCTGCCAGGTTTGCAAGTGTCTTCCCTTCCCATAACGTTCCTGAAATATCATTAGGGCACTTTATTAGAAGAATCGATTGATCTACGCATCAACTCCAAGAGGAAGTGCTGTTTCGTGGCAGCTCTTCTATGATAGCATATCTCCCATTGAACAACAATCTCCCATGCAAATAAATATTCCTATGAGGAAGGGAGAGAACCAAAAGGAACCTGCGTGTTATTGCTGCAGGCAATCAACCGTCACACTATCAGAACTGAACCATTGCCCGCGAGAAAGAGCGAGATCCCGCTCCCGGCATTGAGCGGTGCACAGCAGCCGTTCCTCGCTGGCGGAGGAAGCCAATCAAGTTAGCCGCACACTGAGAGCGCTCGCGTATCTAAGATTTTCTGAGCAATGAGGGTACTCATGCTTCTTCGTTCACTACGTTCTCGTCGCCCGAGACGAGATCTGCTGAACCAGCCCCTGACTCAAGCCGAAGCTGCACAGCAGATCTCGCCAGCGCCTGAATCGGTTACTGATGAGCAAGAGCATCTCGCGTCTGGCATGTACTTTGCAAATAAGGAGGGGAAGCAGGAAGCCTCAACCACGCCCCTCAGCCTTGCTTTAAGGGAATTGGCCACAACAGCGGGTGAGAACAGGCCGCCTGAGCAGGAACAGCTCACCAGCGCTGAGGCAGGCCACTACCAGGAGCGGGAGGCACAGGCGACCACGGCTTTCCGCTCTCCCTGGCTCACCGCCATCCAGCAGGTCCTACCGATCTATAGCGCTACCCACCTGCTCTATTTGCTGCTGAGCTATGTCGCTTTTCTCTTCCCTGGCGATTCCAGCAGCACTAGCGGCCCTGTTCTGCGGGCCATGATCAACAGCTGGAGGCACTGGGACACCGGCCATTTCATCACCATCGCTCTACATGGCTATAGCGACTGGTGGCGTACGGCCTTCTTTCCCCTCTATCCGCTCCTCATTCGCCTGGTCAATTATCTGGCAGATAACCCAGTGCTGGCCGGCCTGGTCGTCTCAAACCTGGCCGGTTTTGGTGTCCTGGTGCTGTTGTACCGCCTGGTCAGCGAGGACTTTGACGATGAACTAGCCAGCCGCACTTTGTTCTATTATGCAATGTTTCCTATGGCCTTTTTTCTGGCAGCAGCCTATAGTGAATCACTCTTTATGCTTCTTTCTCTTCTCTGTTTCTATAGCACACGGCGTGGACGCTGGTGGCAGGCCGCGCTCTGGGGCGGCCTGGCCAGCCTGACGCGATCCACCGCTATTCCGCTGCTTATCCCTTTTGTCTACGAGTATCTGCGCCAGCATCATTTTCGCCTGCGTGAGTTCCGCCTTGATGTGCTAAGCATCCTTGGCATTCCCGGCGGCCTCGCCCTGTTTGCCGGCTACTGCTATCTGCGTTTCCACGATCCGCTGGCCTTTTCTCACGCGGAATCGGTCTGGCAGCGCAGTCTCCAACCTCCCTGGCTCGCCTTTAGCGCGACCATTGCCGCCCTCATTCAGGACTCCAGCCATCTTGATTTTATTACCATTCATCGCGTCATCGACCTGACGCTACTGACTGCGGTGCTGGCCCTGGTCGTGCTCCTCTTCGTAGGACCCTGGCGCCTGCGCGGCCCGCTTGCTCCTACTTACACACTCTATACTGTTGTAGCCTTCATCTTCTTTCTGCTGGTTCCTGCGGTGGGACGCTATCCCACCATGTCGATGCCGCGTTTCGCCCTGGCCCTCTTCCCGGCCTTCATAGTGCTGGCGCGTCTCGGCAAGGGTGAAGGCTTCCGCCTTCATTATCTGATTATCTCTGGGGGATTGCTCACCTTCTCGGCGCTCCAGTTTCTCATTGGCCAGTGGGCCGGGTAGAGCAGGCTTCTTATCGACTACCAGCGCCAGCGCTCGCCAGGCCACAGCAAGTCTGATCTGGGGCACAAGGCCATTGTGCCGCGCGAGAACGAAGGCGGCAGGGGAGAGCGCCCAGCATGGTTGGACTCACTGCTCTTTCTCGATAGTGATCCAGCCATGCTTGAGCGCATAGACAACCGCCGCAGTGCGATCATTAACAGCCAGTTTCTTCAGGATTGAAGTAATATGATTCTTGACAGTCTGGTCACTGATCTTGAGCACCTTAGCGATTTCCTTGTTGCTGCGCCCGCGGGCAATATGGTCAAGAATTTCGATCTCGCGGCTGGAAAGCGGTGACGGCTCCTTCTGACTGTTGTCGACCTCTTCTTCTTCCTCATTGAGGGCCCGGAATGAGGCCAGGACACGCGAGGCAATCTGCGGCCTGGAGAGCACATCATCGTTCATCAGATACTCGCCGCGACTGACCTTGCGCACCGCATCGCGCAGCTCTTCCAGGCCAATATCGCGTGTATAGTAAGCCGCGGCACCGACCTTGATCGACTGGAAGAGATCCTCCTCGTTCTCGGCGGGAGTGAGCATAATCATTGCGACATGCGGTGCGACCCGCCGCACCTGACGAGCAATCTCCAGCGGATCAGCACAGGTCAGGCCGGTATCGATCAAGGCGACGTCGAGTCGACCGTCACCAGCGATCGCCAAAATCTCGGCGGGATCGGTCGTCTCGCCGACAATCTCACAATCCCCCATGCGTTCCAGGGTAGCGTGAATACCTATTCGCAGCAATGGCTGCTCTTCAACAATCAGCACACGTATTGTCTCCATCCAGCTTGCGGCAGTCCTCTCACAGAGAAGGACTCCCCTCCTCCTTCCGGCTCTACAGCGTTAATGTTTCTTCTCAAGCCTGTCCCATCCTCTGGCCAGCCCTTCCGGCGGAGGCAAGGCCCACAGGCTATCAGTGGTGTGAGGTTAGCCCACGCTCTTCCCCCGCCCAACGGTACTATTCTACCCCGGTGGTCTAGTCAAAAGTACTATTCTCAAGAAGAAAGTACTAGGCATGGTCATTCTTACGCTGGCGCGCCTTGGGGTCCCAGACTAGTCAGGCCGCTTTCTCCTCCAGAAGGGGATAAGAATCAGGGTCTTGAAATGAACCAGCCTCGTTCCGCGTTTTTCTCAATAGGCGTAGTATGATGAAGGGGAGTAGCGAGGGAACAGCCCTGCCAAGGTGTTCCAGGCTATCTTTTCTAGCCAGCATCCCTAGCCGTAATTCACCTTTTTCAAGGACGAAAGAAGAGCAAACAGCATGCAGAAAAAACGAGGAAGGGCCATGAAACGGGCAACCACAGAGGTTCACACTTTCCGGCCTCAGTTCCAGAGGCACATGGCAGGAAGGTTGCTGCTGACCGCATTTGCTTTGGTTGGTCTGCTGCTGTTGAGCGCCTGCGGTTCAAACAGCTCCAGCGTGTTGGCCAGCGGACCCAGGACTGTGCCCACACCGTCCATCTCTCCGACGCTGCAAAATGAGGGGAAGATGGCTCTGGAGACTTTTCAGCAATGGATTGACCTGATGCAACAAAATGGTGGAGAGGTGGCAACCTATCAGCAGCAGTACCAGCGTGATCAGCAGGCTCTGCAACAGGCCCAGACAGCCAGCGCCTATAGCCGGGCGTTGACCACCCTAAAGGGGCATATCAATGCTATTCAGATTCCGGCGATGAAGGCTGAGAGCACCCATCTCCAGCAGCAGCTGGCCCAGGAGGTCAGCGCCTGGGGAAAAGAGCATACCTATCACGATAGCTACAATAATCAGACCTACCCACTGGGCTATGAATACGGTCCTCAAGGCATTGGCGGTAGCGCTTGGCTCGGTGAAGAGCTGAGTCAGGCTCAGACCTTGGCTGACTACCAGCAGGTGGTTGAGGATCTACAGATGTGGCTGACAAATTTCGAGGCGATGAAGGCCAACTTTAGCGATAAGACACCCTATAACCAACCTCATCAAACCGATCTGGAGCTGATGCGTCACTATGGCTATATGGATGAGCGGGTAGTGGTGGTCTCACTTAGCGAGCAGGCCCTGCGAGCTTACGATCACGGCAAGCTGGTCAAAGCCTTCCTGGTAACTACCGGCCAGCCCGACCTGCCGACGCCTCCAGGCACCTGGTGGATTGAAGGCAAGCAGCATCCAACCGTTTTCAAATCAAGCGAGCCCAAGGGTTCACCATACTGGTATCCCGATACGCCGATCAACTACGCGATGCAATACCATAGCAATGGCTACTTCCTGCATGACGCCTGGTGGCGCGCCGACTTTGGCCCGGGCACTAATTTCCCCCACCAGGACCCAACTGGCGACCCCTTCGCTGGCCAAGGCTCGCATGGCTGTGTCAACATGTCCACCGATAACGCCGCCTGGCTCTATAACTTTGTAAGCCTGTATACGCCAGTGTTGATCTACTAGCCTGCCCTTCCCCTCCTCCTCCGCTATCTCTGGTTGTCAGGCGTCAATGAGTATGGCCAGCCAGAGAAGCAGGCTGGCAGAAAGCGGTATGGCAACGGGCAAGGACCAAATATCGGAACCGGATCAGCAGACGCCTCTCACTCAGGATAGCTGGCGGTCAATGGCTCACAGCAGAGCGAGAGAGAAGAAACGAGGAATGGAGAGCTGACCCCCTCGTCTCTTCTCTCTCGCTTTGTGCTGGGAGAGATGCTTGCCTGTGGCCGGACAGGCTGAGTGAATAGAACCGGCAGGCTAGCGCGGTGTCACAACGGCGCTGAAATCGTTGTTGGCTCGCCACATGGCGGTGAACATGTTGTAGGTCATGCGCGTGAAGTTGGCCGGAGAGGAGTCGACTGTATAGACATACTGGCTATCTCCACCGCGGACGACAAAGATATGGCCACCGGGGAAATAGTAGCTGTCGCGGATGCTGACGATGACAGGCGTGCCACTGTTCGCAATGGAAATGATATCCTGTAGGGTGCGCGTATGACTCAGGCTTGCATTGAAGCCGAAATAGTTCGCTGTCATAGCGATCCCTTCCTCCTTGAGCAAGCCCAGCTGCACATCCCAGACACCGAGCTGTAGCTCGATCTGCAGCACATCGGCGGCAATGAGATGGCGGCCATAGGCGTTCATCACCTCCTCCAGAGCAATCCCTGAGCAGGAGGAGTAAGACCAGACCTCCCACTGGTAGTCAGTGTAGTACTGGCTGCGCGAGGCCGAGTCGACGCGGACAATGCGCGCACTGGCTGTGTCGGGTAGAGGATGGGGCGCAGTCTGCAGGTCCATTGTTGAGGATGCAGAGAAGAAGCTGAATGTAGCGGTCAGACTGCGGAAAGTGTCGCGCACAATCCCTCCCTGGCTTGCCAGGGCCAGGCCCAGCATGAGCAGGAGACCCAGGGAAACCAGCATGCGCCAGCGGCGATACCACGAAGGAGGGAGGACAAAGCCCGGCAGAGGCTGAGCCTTTTCGAGGGAGACCAGCGCCCCCTCTTGCGCGGGTAGGACGACGCTGACGTGCTGCTCTTCACAGGCAACGACCAACGAGCGACTGCCAGTCGCCTCTGCTCGCCTGGAGCGCCGATACTGATGCAGCGCCCACAGTCCCAGGCCGACCAGCAGTAAGATCACGCAGCCAATCACCAGCGCCATCACTATCGAAGAGAGCATAGAGCAACCTCACACTGTGCAAAGAATGAGGCTTAATCTTGAAGTTAGTATAGCTCAGCGAGAGGCGATGAGGCGACTCTTCTAGGAAAAACAGCCCGATCGTGCTAGTGCCTTTTGTGGTTGACTTTTCTTCTCTGCCGTTATTGGCTATACCTGACCACGCTGGCCACCGCTGCGACGAGCGACCTGGCCCCGCTCTTCCCCGCGTTGGGAGATGAGCGAGGCCAGGAGAAAAGCAGCTATGGGCGTAGCCTGGACTAGCGTTTCCGTCCTTCCTTCCTACTCGGGCGTGGGAAAGCTGCGCCCCTCCATCTGTTCGAAGGCGTGGCGCAGGGCCGGAGGAAGTGGATGGGGGCGCCCAGTCTGATAATCGCACCAGACCATCACGGAGCGGCCCGTGGCGAAAACGCGCTCGTGGTTGTGGGCATCACGAATCTGGTGCTCCATAATAAAGCTGGTGCGCCCAACATGGGAGACTCGTACACCCACCTCAGCACGGTCTGAGCGGATCAGTGGCAGTTCATAGGTACAGCTGACTTCCTTGACCAGCAGGCCATAGCGCGTCGCGCGCGGCCCCGTCTGGATGCGCGGATTCTCAGCGCTCTGCCGCTCCTGGATAGCCTCCTCTCCTGGCCACTCCTTGAGCCAGCGCTCCAGGAGGCTCAGATAATAGCTGCGCGCTTCCTCAAAATACGTAAAGTAAACTGCGTTATTGACGTGGGCAAGTGGGTCAAGATCGCGAAATCTGATCTGCAGGGGATACCAGCAGGGAAAACGTTCACTCATTGGGCTCCTGTCACTGGTCCTTTCGTTACTAGATAGGGATCTCTCGAACAGGGGTTGTACGCTCTTAAAAGCATAACGAAAAGGCGCTTCTCGAAACAAGAGCGCACAGATAAGCGAGTCTATCCGCACTCACTGGTTGCTTTGCCTGCTCTGCTTGCGAAGCCAACACCGGTCACAGTAAGCACCAGCAGAGCAGCTTAGCCTCCTCGGAGGCGGGACTGGTCGTTCTTGCCATCATGCGGTATGCTACAGGCAGAAGCAGACATTCTCGCTCTCTCAGCAAGAAGAAGCCCAGCCCAGCGGGGCTTGAAACCATTGGGGACTGAAAATCATGGATGCAATACAGGATGAAGTCCGGCTACGAGAAACCATTAATGAATTTCTTGCTCGCTATGATACGCTGGCGATTGCTACCGAGGACAATGGTCAGCCTTACGTGACACGCGTTTTCTATGCAGAGGAGCCACTCAGTGAGGGGCACAAGACACTGACACTTTATTGCACTTTCATTCTGACGTCGCGTAAGCTGGCGAATCTGAAGAGCAACCCGCGCGTAGGTATCTTTATTGGGCCAGGAGAGCCAACTGCCTGGCTGGAGGCGACGGCAGAGGCTCGCCTGATCAACGATGAGCAGGCCAGCGCCGCGGTTCGCAAGCGGCTTACCCAGAAATCGCCCGCGGCAGCCTCTTTCATTGCCAGGCTTCCAGTACAGGCCATCGCGCTAGAGGTGCGCTGGCTGCGCATCACCGACCTGACTGAGCTGCCTCGTCAGACTGAGACGACTTTTCCGCTGCAATCACGGTCAGCGGGACCAACCACTTACTAATTCTTTCGGCATCCAGCTCTCCTCAGAGACCGCCGGCACGCCAGATAACAGTGCCCGAGAGCAACCAGTCATCAGTCCGTTTGCTCAGCGAGGGGATGGAAGAGCCTGGCGCAGCACGAGCGCGCCGCAGGCTCCCCCCGCAGTGTTCTGCCCGGTTCTTCCTGGTTAGCCACCTCGGGCCCGAGCAACTAAGATGCATTGTCAGTGGACAATGCTATAACCGATCTCGTCGAGCTGCTTTTCAATTTGCTCCAGCGAGACCTGGGCCGGATTATAGGAGAGCTGGATGCTCTTGCCGGTGATGTCGACACTCACCCGCTCGACGCCTTGCAGAGCACTCAGTGTGCTTTCAATTGTTCGCTGGCAGTGCTCACAGGAAATGTCTGGAGAGATAAGCGTCACCGAGGTGCTCGTGGTGCCCATGCTCTTTGCACGCCGTCCTTTCTTTCTCTTCATTCCTCCGCAGGAGGCAGCTCGCCAGCCTCCTGCGTCTTCAAGTGATTGCCTGCAAGCGTGAAAAGCTGCAGGAGTTCTGCGACAACCGCCTCCTCACGTCCGCTTTTAATGCCTTCCGGTACGCAGGTATGCAGGTGCCCTTCGAGAATGAGGGCTTCCACCTTCTCTAGTGCCCGACGTACGGCATAGCTTTGACGCAGGATGTCAACGCAGTATTTGTCTTCTTCTACCATCTTGGAGATGCCGTCGAGGTGGCCCTTGATGTAGGAGAGCCGTTTCAATACTTCGCGACGGCGTTCTTCCTGCACAGCGGCTGGCTCCTTTCTGCTGCCCGTATTGCCTGACTTAGAGACGATCCTCCATCACTATACCACACCCCCCGGGGAGGGGTCAAGGGAGCAGGAGCCTCAGTCGCTCCCACCCTCCTGACGGTCAAAAGCCAGCCCGATAGCCCCGCACCATGACCATCTGAGATCGGGAATTTTCCCTATTGACCTTCGATGGTAATGTTTTTCTGTAGGGACAATCGCCGGGTCAAGCCCATCCTGGCTGTGCTCGCTGAGCAGCCAGACCGTGTCATCTCCAGGGTCTTGAGTCCGAGCGTGTGGATGAAAGAGGAACAATGGCGACTTCACAGCAGCGTCGGCAGGGTGAGTATGTTTCGCAGGAGCTGGCGTCGAAAGCGGGAGAAGGACGGCAGAGACGAGGACTGTATGTTCTTCTGGCTATTGTGCTGATCGCAGTGATTGTGGCCGCCAGCTGGGAGCTATTGAGCAACCGCCGCAGCACGACTGATCCAACGGTGCCGGGGCGTCCACTCTCGAATCCGGAGACGCACCTGCATACCCTGGCCATCGGAGCTGATGGGCGCAGCCTCTACCTGGGGACCCATTTCGGTCTGTTCATCAGCCACGACGGTGGAAAGAGCTGGCCTCAGACGCGCGGTGCGCTGGCGCCAGCGATGGTGACCTCGATTGCTCCTGCCCCCGGCGATCCCAATGTGCTCGCGGTGATTGCAGTGCCGAGTGGAATTGGTAGCGAGCAACCTGGTGTCTATATCAGCCGTGACGGTGGAAGGAGCTGGCGCCTGAGCAACCCGCCCCATCTGCCAGCCTCAGCCTATCCTTTTTCAGTGCAGGCAGGCAGTGGTCCAGCCGGTCATTTCTATGCTTTCTTCGTCTACGCTGGCTGGTACGAAACAACCGATCTCGGAGCGCACTGGCGCCCGATTACGAGCGGGGCGCTCTCCGCCATGCAGACTCCCCTGTTCTTGACTGATCCAGGGCATCCCCATCATCTTTTGCTCGGGGGTGATCAGGGACTCTTCGAAACCACTGACGATGGGAACCACTGGCAGCGCATCCAGGGTATCAACGGTACGGTTCTCAGCCTGACAGCCACGCAGACCCAGCCACGCTTGATCTTCTGCGCCACCGATGAGGGTCTCTATCGCTGGCAAGATGGCAGCAAACAGATTACTCACCTGAATGGCCCTACCCCGAATGCTCCCCTGACGCGCCTGGTCAGCTCAGCCGATGGTCAAGCTCTCTATGCCCTGGCTGGCCGCGATCTGTGGTTCTCCGCCGATCAGGGGACAAGCTGGCAGAAACGCTTTACTTTCTCGCGCAGCGATCTGATGACACTACAGCTTTCGCCAGCGCAGTCCACACTGCTCTATGCTGCCTTTTTCTATCCCGCCAGCGTGCTTTTCAGCCAGGATGGGGGTCGCTCCTGGCAGGTGTTGACCGATTAACCTTCCCTGGAGACCTGCCCCTCCTTTCCTGCTTCTGACCGCCTGGCAGGTCACTTTTTCTTCCGCTGGCCTAGCCCCTTCGTGCAAACACCTTACGGTGTCTACCGGGGAGAATAGGGATTCTTCCTAATGGACAGCAGGTAAGCAGCTTCTTATGCTAGGACCAGAGGTTATCTGGCCCCAAGCTGCTCTTTCCTTAGCGAGGGAGGGCAGCACTTGAGCCAGAGCCGGAGCCACGTGCGGAGATGAAAAAGTGAGGACACTGATTATGCAGTACTCTCAGTGGCGACTCACGCGCCCGGTGCAGTTGGGCTGTGCCCTGCTTGTGGGCGCGTTGCTGCTCTTTATCATCGGGGTCAGTCCTGTTTCGGCCCATGCTAAGGTCATCGATGCCAATCCCAAAATTGGCTCAACGATTAGCCAGGTACCATCGACCGTGACGGTCTTCACCGCCGAGAATATGAATCCTGATCCCAGCAAAAGTAACCTTTTCGTCTACGGGCCAGACGGGGAACTGATTAGCCAGGGGAACGCCACGATCCCTTTAAACAATCCAAGAGAGATGTCGGTGCGCATCAAGCCGGACGGCAACGGGGTCTACATCGTGCGCTGGATCACTGTCTCTGCGGAAGACGGTGATGCAGATGAGGGTGCTTTTATCTTCACAGTAAAGCCCACTGGGGCAAACAGCGCAGCCACGACCCCAGCTCCCGCCCCCACAGCCAGCGCTTCCAGTTCTTCAACCTCCTCGACCTCGGGTGGGACGAGTAATCTGCCGCTGTGGGTGAGCGTGGCAGGCGTTGCCGGCCTGCTCATCGGTGGCGGTGCGGGCCTCGGCCTGGGTCGCAGCCTTGCCCGTTCGTCCGCTAGCTCCTCCAGCCTGGCTCAGATGCGGCGCGAGATCGCGCGTGAAGAGGAGAAGGATACTACGCCGAGAGGGTGAGCACTGATGCGTGTGCGCCCGATTTTTTGGCTGCTGCTGGCTTTTTCTTGCGCAGTGGCCCTGACGCTGTCTGCGCTCTGGCCTGTTCAGGTTCCAGCCGTGCTCCAGGTGCACGTAGCGGAACAGGCACCGCTGCGTGTGGGGACAGCTCGCTTGCAGCTGCAGCTCACTGATCCCCAGGGAACCCCTATCGAGCAGGCTCAGGTCAGCTCCTCAGCCTGGATGCCAGATATGGTTATGGGGCCGACGCCGATCCATATCCAGCAGGAGGGGCATGGCAGCTATAGCGTGCTGGTCTTTTTCTCAATGCCAGGCGCCTGGGCCATCAAAATAGAGGCGCGCGCCAGAGGCTTTACGCCGCAGCAGCAGATCCTCCATCTCGAAATAGCCTGAGCTAAGGGAGAGCAGGCTCCAGGATCACGCGGAGACGAGGCCTCGCAGGCGACGCCATCAGGCTGCCAGCGCTGGTAAGGGGAGAATGGCCTCAACGCGTGTCCCCTGACCCGGGCGTGCATCGATAGAGAGTCTACCACCTAGGAGAGCAGCCCGCTCCCGCATACTCACCAGGCCCAGCCCGTTGCTGCGCTGCCCTGGATCATACCCTGAGCCATCATCTTGAATAGAGAGATGGATAGCGGCAGGGGCCAGCCAGAGCGAGAGCTGCGCCCGGCTGGCGCGCGCGTGACGCGCTACGTTGGTGAGTGCCTCCTGAGCAATCCGAAAGAGGGTAATCTCATAGAGGGGAGGCAAGCGCTGCCAGAGCGGCTGCTCTTCTATGGTCAGTTCAACCGGAAGGCAAAAACGCTGACGGCTATCTTCAACTAGCCAGCGCAAGGCTGCAACCAGCCCCAGGTCATCGAGCACGGGCGGGCGCAGTCGCTGTGAGAGCCGACGGATTGCATCGAGCGTGCGCTGGGCCAGCTCGCTCAATTGCTGGCAGCTTGTTACAAGCTGTTGGCGCGTCTCGCCAGCGATAGCTCTATCAGGCAAGCTCTCTACGGTGCGCATGAGGATTTCGCAGTAGACCAGGACAGCAGTTAGATTCTGGCTGCTTTCGTCGTGCAGTTCGCGCGAAACACGCCGCAGCTCTTCCTCTCTGGCTTGCAAAATGAGCGCCGATTGCTGATGGCGCAGATCTTCGAGCCGGTCCAGCATCGCATTGAAGGCCGCCGCAAGCTGCCCCACTTCGGAATCCGCAGAAGCCGGCTCGGCCCGCGCCTCGGTTTGGCCTGCACTGACGCGGCGAATGACCTCTAGCAGGCGAAAGAGTGGTCTGAAGCTGGCTCGTAACAGGAAGGCGTTGATGGCGATGCTGAGTAAGGTAGCCGCTACCAGAAAAGCCGTATCGATCAGAAAATGATGGGCTTCCAGTGCATGGCTGGTCACCCAGAGAGCCGCTATGGCTTCCGCTAACAGCAGCAGGCTATTCGTGAGGATGACTTTCTCAAAGAGAGAGAGCTGCCAGCGCCGCAGCCATTCCCAGATGATCCGCATCGTCATTCTCTTTCTGGCATGCTCTATGAGTGAGATAATTGTGCAGAGAGGTGAGAGCAGCCCGACTTACTCAGGCTGGCAATGGTTCCCCCCAGCAGATTACACTACCTAATTAATATAGAACACTGAGACACCACTGACCAGGAGGAGGGCAAGGAGGGAGAAAGCTATGGAGGATGAGCAGCCGGCCAGCACTGGCCCTACGGCTGAGCGCACGATTAGCCTGGTGCTGGCCGACGATCACGATATTTTGCGCCAGGGCCTTAAGCTTCTGCTAACGCTTCAGCCAGAGATTCGTATTGTTGGGGAGGCCAAGACCGGCACCGGGGCAGTGGAGATGGCGCGCCAACTGCGACCGGATATTGTGGTGATGGATATCACGATGCCAGAAATGGATGGCTTAGAAGCTTGCCGCCGCATCCGCGCTGAACAGCCAGAGACACAGGTCCTGATTCTGACCATGCATGATAGCGAGGAGTACTTTTTGCAGGCGTTACGAGTCGGAGCCAGCGGCTATCTGGTCAAGAAAGCGGCGCCAGCCGAGCTGCATAGCGCGGTCCGCGCTCTGGCCGACAACGGAGCCTTCCTCTACCCCGGCCTGGCCCGCTCGCTGATCCGCGTCTATCTGGAGCACTGCACGGCACAGGAAGAGAGCCAGGCAGAGGAAAGCGGTCAGCCTGCTCACGAGTCGCAGCAGAGTACAGAGACGGAGAAGCTGGCCGATGAGCTGCGCGTGCTCAGCCCCCGCGAGCTGGAGGTTCTGACCCTGGTCGCCGAAGGCTACACCAGCCAGGAGATCGCCAACCGGCTCGTCCTGAGTGTCAAAACCGTGCAGGCTCACCGTGCCAATATTATGGAGAAGCTTGGGCTGCACGATATCCCACACCTGGTACGCTTCGCCATCCGCCACGGTCTGATTTCTCCCGACGATGGCCCGCCCGGCCCACGCCCTCGCCTTTAGCTAGCCAGCCAGCCAGCCAGGATTAGGAAGCAGCCGCCGTCTCGCTCGCCAGGTCCGTCAGCAGACGAGCAATGAGGGC
>NZ_JADGIA010000127.1 GCF_019683635.1 Thermogemmatispora sp.
GTATGGGGTGGGGGGGAGCGCCTTCCGGGGCCAGGCCAGAGCGAGGGACAGCAGGGGACGGTAGCGAGCGCGGCCTAGCTCGGCGAGCAGGGCCTGCGCCAGACCAGGTGGTAGCTCGCTCGCGGCAATCAAAGCTGCGGCCTCTGGAGCGGGCAACGTCACCAGCACGGCAGGGACCTCGGCCACAACCTGACCGGTGGTAGAGAAGAGGCGCCAACCTGGCCCCATATAGGCCAGACGGGCGATCTCACAGTGAGTATAGACCGTTAGCTCGCGCGCCATCAGCTCCGCCAGGGTCAGCAGCCCGCGCCGATAGGTCCAGCGTGGCAGGGCGTTCTGGCGTGGATCACCTTCGCGAATACGATTCTGACTATCGAAGGTCCAGACCGGCTTGGCAATGGCCACCAGCTCGGGGGTAGCGAAGCGCTGTAACAGCAGGGCGTCGCTGACGGGCGCGTTGCCGTGGATATACTGGGCGCCGGGATCGAAGCAGAAATCGGCACAGACGCGCGTCGTCGCCCGGCCTCCCACGCGCTCCTCACGCTCATAGAGCGCCACTGGCAGATTGTGGTCGCGTAGCACATGCGCCGCTGCCAGACCGGAGACCCCTGCGCCGATCACGGCCACCTCAACGCTCTGCTCGCGCTCGCCCTCTCCCTTCGTTGCCGGCCAGCTCTCCATTGCCGGTGTTTCACCCCTTCCCTCTAGCGAGCCTGGGCCTGAGAGGCGTCCCGGCTTGCTGTCTGCTCTGTGGTCTGGCTGGCTGTCTGGCTCTCAACCTGGCGCAGCCAATTCTCCTTCCAGAGCTGAGAGCGTGCCAGCAGCTCCTCGGCGCTCTTGAGAGAGAACTCACTCACGTTCCCGCCCATGATATGGGCGATCTCACGCACTCGCTGTTCGGGACGCAGCTCATTGACGATCGTGATCGTCCGCTCACCCAGCACCTGCTTATTCACATTGAAGTGCAGATCAGCGAAAGCCGCAATCTGGGGCAAATGCGTCACGCAGATCACCTGGTGGTTGCGGGTCAGCATCCACAGCTTCTCAGCCACCACCTGGCCGCTGCGTCCACTAATGCCTGAATCGATCTCGTCGAAAATCAGCGTTGGCGTGGCATCGGCCCGAGCCAGGATCGTCTTCAAGGCCAACATCAGACGCGAGGTCTCGCCGCCCGAAGCGATCTTTGTCAGAGGCTTGAATGGCTCGCCTGGATTAGGAGCGATCAGAAACTGGATACGATCGATGCCAGTCGCGTCGCAGGCGTAGAACATCTGGGGCTGGCCGTTGATCGTGGCCGGCACCCCCTCGGGATCAGGTTCCTGGAGAATCTCCACTGCGAAGCGGGCCCGCTTCATATTCAGATCATCCAGTTGCTCCTCCATCGCGCTGGCCAGACGAGCGGCGGCGGCGCGGCGGCGCTCTGACAGCTCCTGAGCGATGCGCCCGATCTCGCGGCGCAGCTGCTGATCCTGCTGCTCCAGCCTGTGGATATGCTCCTCGCGGTTGACGATGCGATCCAGCTCCTGGCGGTCCTCCTCGGCGCGCCTGAGAATCTCCTCAATCGTGGCGCCATACTTCCGTTTCAGGCGGGCGATCAGATCGAGGCGCTCCTCAATTTCTGCCAGGCGAGCTGGATCATCCTCGATATCGGTCTCATAGCTGCTAATAGCGGCGGCCACATCCTCCAGGCGATAGATCGCCTCGTCCAGGTTGGCCTCCTGTTCCGCGAGGCTCTTATCCAGGCGGGCCAGCTCATTGAGAGCACGGGCGGCGCTGCGCAGCAGATCGAGGGCCGACTGTGTCAGATCGCTGGCCAGCTCGGACCCCTTGATTGCCCCATAGACCAGGGCGCACAGCTCGCGCATGCGTTCGGCATTGCTCAGTACCTTCCGCTCGCGCTCCAGCTCCTCGATCTCGCCGGGCTGCAGCTCAGCCTTCTCAATTTCCTCGATCTCAAAGCGCAAGAACTCAGCGCGGCGGCTCTCATCGCGCTCAGCCTGCATGAGCTGCTGCAGGTTCTTGCGCACCGTGCGCCACTCGCTGACGCGGGCCGCCAGCTGCTCACGCAGCGGCAACAGCTCGGCATAGCGATCAAGGAAATTAACGTGCTGCTCTGGGCGCAGCAGGCTCAGGTGCTCGCTCTGGCCGTGGATATCGATCAGCCAGCTGGCCACCTGCTGCAGCACATGCTGAGAGACAGCGCGCCCATTGATCCGCGAGACCGTGCGTCCCGAGCGGAAAATATCGCGCGAGAGGATCAGCGTCCCATCCTCGGGCTGGAGGCCGTACTCCTGGAGGAGGCTGGCGAGGGCCACGCGCGCATCGGCGCTGGAAAGGTCGGCCTGCAGGCGTTCCAGGCGCCGGCCCTCCTGGTTTTCGACCTGCTCCAGGGCTTCATAGAGCGTATTGCCGACAGCAGCCGCTTCCTCCTCCCCCTCAGCCGTGCGGGCCAGGGGCTGGAAGCCATTGCCACCGGGCGGCAGCAGCGTCTCCAGCGAAAAGACGCCCTCGACACTGGCGCGCTCGCAGCCGGCGCGCACATACTCTGCACCGATCTTTCCTCCCAGCAGGGCACTGACGGCGTCGATGATGATAGACTTGCCGGCCCCTGTTTCGCCGGTAAAGACGTTGAAGAGTCGATGGAAAGTGAGATGCAGATTGTCGATGATAGCGAAATCTTTAATGTTCAGTTCGAGCAACATGGCACTGCACAGGCAACTTTCTCAACGGATGAGCAAGGCGGGAGGCAACAGCGGGCCGGAGGATCGGACCGGCAGCCGGGTCGCCACCTGGCACCCGTTGCTGAAGGGAGTGCGGGTGAGCGCGCGCCTGGCATCGGGGGATGAGCGAGCGCGTGAGCGTACGAGCGATCCTACTCGTCATCTCTCAGCTTCGCATTGATAATCTGGTAAAAGTAAGTTGGTGGTCGGCGTCGCAGGAAGCGGGTCTCGTATTGGCTTTTCTGGACAGTGACCATTGCGCCATTGCGTATCTCGCGATTCAGTTGGCCGTCGGCGGAGAAGACGCCGCTTTGCGAGCCGGTCACGATTTGCAGGCGCACGCAGGCATCGGGGTGAAGAATGAGCGAACGATCAGAAGCCAGATGGGGAGCGATAGGTGTCAGGACCATGCTCTGCACCTGTGGGTGAAGTAGAGGTCCCCCCACAGCTAAATTATAGGCCGTTGAGCCGGTAGCTGTTGAGACGATCACCCCATCGGCATAGGTTGTACTATAAAAATGATCGTCGATCCAGATACCTACCTGCACTACGCGGGGCCAGGTGCCGCGTGCAATCACAATATCATTGAGCGCCAGAAAGGTCTCGCTTTGTCCTTCCTGATCCAGGGTAGCGGTGAGCATCGTGCGCGTATCTACCCAGACCGAATCATCCTTCTCCAGATAGTGTACAAGCTCGTAGGGAAGATCGCGGGGTTCCAGTTCCGTCAGAAAGCCGACACGCCCGTACTTTACTCCTACGATTGGAATGCCATCGGCAGCACACAGGCGCGCGGCGTGCAAAATCGTCCCATCGCCGCCCAGCACGATGGCCAGCTCACAGCCCTGTAACAGGCCCTCGGGGGTTTCCTCCCCCTCCTCGCGGATATCAACACTTCGGACCTCGTAGCCGCGGCGGCGTAGGAATGGTTCGATCTGGGCTGCAGCCTCAGCGGTGTGCTGTTTGCGGCCCTGATAGAATATGGCGATGACCTTCACAGATGGCTCCAGTCAGTCAGTCGGGTTGGTCGCTCGGTCGAGCAGGTCTGAGAAAGCGCGCTTGGCTGCTGTCTCCACGTCGGTCTTGGTGATAGAGAAAGCCGCCGTCAGCCTTGGGGGTCCAGCCCCTGCGGCGGTGAGGCGAGTTTCCCATCGCGTGGGCTTCAGCCTTCAGCCTTGACTGCGAGCCAGCCAGACACTCTCTATCCTTTCTTGTTCTGGAACATCTCCCCCTGCGGGATAGGTGCGGTAAGAGGGAGCAAACAGGCATCTGGAGCGTGCCCCGGCAGCTGGGGGATGGCCCGGCCCTCCCCACGGATCTGCGGTTTCGCTGCACACCTGTCTAGCTCGCCAGGGAAGCCCCTGGCAAGAAACCGCCTCGTGGTATGGTGCGTGCACAGCTTCCAGCAGAAGCCGCACAGCTTCTGCCCCAGCAGAATGTCACAAGGTAATGGTACGTCATCTAGATAGGCTTGTCAACCGTAGTGCCGCCAGGCTCGGAAGGGCAGAAGTCCCCTCCCGAGCCGCTTGAGAGCAAACAGACAGATTTTCTAGATGGTCCGGCTGCCGCTACGCAGACGGCTGCTACTGGTCGGCGGCAGGCCCTCGCTGAGCGAGGTCGGGTTGACTGCCACGGAGTCGAGACGGGCCAGGGCTACCCGTGGGAGCTGCTTCTCAATCGTCTGAATAAACGAAGCCTTGCAGACGCTGGCCGGTTGATCGTTGGTGGCCACACAGATCCCCGCCGTCAGATAGTTAGCTACGCCCAGGATGCTCTTCGAAATGGACGTGCTTGAATTGGTCATCTGAATCGCGATATCCTTCTGCGAGAGACCGCTGAGCAGCCCCGGGTCGACGGTCTGGCCTTGCGACATGTAGATATTAGCGATGTCCAGGAAAGGGAAGCCGCCGCTGGGATTGAGGGCGTTCACCAGTTGTTGCTGATCCTGGTTGGGCGTCTGCAGCGGCTGCTCATTGCGGTCTTCCACCTCCAGCGGCACAAAATCAATATAGGAGCTGGTGTAGCTGCTGCCGTAGAAGGTGAATGTAGCCGTATCAGGATAGACATCGCTGCTGGAAGAGGTCGTCTCTGGGAGGGCGCTGAAGTGGCCAAAGCGACTCAGAGCAACCACCAGCGACCAGCGTTCCGCGGCGCAATACGGGCAGAACTCTGCACCCCAGTAGAAGACCTCGGGCTTGCCGTGGGGACCTACCAGACGATCGCGGTTCGTGACGGCCTGCAACGGATTCTTCTGGCCACCAGTCCCAACTTGAGCCAGCAGATTGGCGTCAAGGCGAGTGACCGTATTCAGGACCTCGGGATCGGTGCCGCCACGTGCTCCAGAGCTGCTGTGCTGCTGAGAGAGGAAAATGAAGCCTCCAATGATTGCCAGCACAATGACCAAGGCCCCGGCGACAATGAGCCAGCGGGTCCGCCCGCTGATGCGCTGGCGTGTGTAGCGGCGCTGTGGCTGACGAGCGCTGCTACTCGGGCGGCTGGTCGATTCCGTGCGCGTGGTACTACGCGTGGTGGTGGTGCTGACGCTCTTGGCGGAGGCGCCCGTTGTCCCCGAGGCACTCGGGGAGGCATTGCCTCCCTGGACTCCCCCAGCGGTCGCTCCACCGGCGCCCTGCTGGCTGCGGCTCTGTAGCTGCGCTTGCGCCTGGATCTGGGCCCGTCGCTGGACTGCTGAGGAGCCGCTGCCGCTATTTTTCTTGCGCTTTTTGGCCATACTTTTCGTTTCCTATTTGGGAATTGTTGAACCAGGTGACTTGAGGAATCGTTTGGCTGCCGGGTATCGCCAGTTATTATAGCACGGGGTCTTTGAACGGAACAGAGCACGAGTGCGGAGCTATTGTGCAGAGCTGGCTGCCGGGTAAGAACTGAGCCAGGAGCAGAGAACGGGCCTGGCTCGATGGCCTCGCCAGGCGAACAGACGGTCTGACTGACCTGGGAAGCTGGCGAAGAGAGCGCCCGGCTGGCTGAGCCATTGGCCAACACTGGTCAGGTATCTGAGTCAGGATCGGGTGCCTCGCTGTTGCCAGTTGCGCGAGCCTCCAGATGCTCACGAGCCAGCCAGAGGGCTTCCTCCTTCGAGTGGATACGCTCCTCGGCGCGCGCCTCAGCGATGACTTCGAGCAGCTCGCCGATCAGCGGGCCAGACTCCAGTCCCAGACGGCGCATCAGCTCGTGGCCCGTCAGCAGGCGTGTTGGCAGAAAGCGCTCGCGCTCATAGAGATAGCTGCGCAACAGCAGCGTCACACAGGCAAGATGTGCCTCCCAGGCTCCGGCGGGGCGCCCACCATAGCCGGGGCCATAGGTGGCCACATGGTCGGCCAGTGAGAAGAGAGCCACATGCAGGCCCTGGGCGCCCAGATCGACAAAGTAGCGACGAATAGCACGCGGCGTCACAACCTCCTGCTGCGCTAGCTGACCCGGGCGCATATGGTGGAGCGTCACCAGGCGCACCAGATGGCGATCGTGGCTGCTCGCACTCAGGCGCTTCATCACCCCCTCGGCGAGCGGCGCGCCAGCCTGCTGGTGGCCATAGAAATGGCTCAGCCCCTGCTCATCGTAGCTCAGAGTGGCCGGTTTGCCGATATCGTGCAGCAGGGCAGCCAGCTTCATGGCTGGTTTCGTCAGCTCGCCGAGCTGCAGCAGGTTCTGCCGGCTGGCCTCGGCTACCAGAGTGCGCAGCTGGGCTATCTTCTCCGCCTGCTCAGGGGCTGTCAGCAGTGGCAGGCACCACGACGAGCAGGACAGCTCATCCAGCGGAAGCGGCTCGGGATACAGCGTGCGAGCTACTGCTTCCAGGGCGCTCACGGTTTCCAGCGAGTGCTCAAAAACGTCCCAGTGATGGGGAGGCGGCTGTGGCATGCCTCGGGCGGGTATCAGCTCTGGTACCAGCACAGTCAGCAGGCCGTAGCGATCGAGTAGATGCAGACTGCGGGTGGCATCCTCCTGTTCGAGTAACCTGTATAACTCGCCGTGGAGGCGCTCAGCCACCTCGGTCGTTAACAGTTCGGCGTCGCGGCGGATGAGGGCTTCTGTGGTTGGCTCGATCTGCAGAGAGTAGCGACGGGCGAGGCGAATGGCTCGCAGCAGACGCACCGGGCGGGAGCGAAAGACCTCCGCATTGACTGCCCGTAACAGACGCGCATGGACATCGGCGAGGCCCCCACAGGGATCGATCCACGGCAGGGAGGCCAGGGAGGAGAAAGAGGACAGGCTCAAGAGGACGTCCAGGGGCAGAGCCAGAGCATTCACTGTAAAATCGCGCTGGCGCAGATCCTCCTCAATACTGGCCCCCGTCAGTGGTGCCACATCGAGCGTCCACTCTCCCGCTGGCGTGCGCACCACGACCCGGCTGGCCTTCTCATGCATATGGGCATAGTAGCCGCCGAGCGTATCGGCCAGTTGACGCGCCAGCAGCGGCGCCTCGCCGACGACAACCAGATCCCAATCGACGCTGGGCTGGCCCAGCAGCAGGTTGCGCAAAGCCCCACCGACCAGATAGACTTGGGACTGGTGCCGCTCTGCAAAGAAGCGCGCTACCTGCTGCAGTAACTCGTAGGTTCCTTGCTCTAAGAAAGGCACCGACATCTCTCTCTCTGCTCATTAGATCGATGTGGCAATGCCTGGGAGCGGAAAAAGGAGCTTCTCCCCGTCCCGTCTGCAGCCACCTTTCCTACTCCTGCTGGACAAGAGGTTATACATATTTTATGCTAACATACAGTTGTGGCAGTTGCAACCATTAACTTGTGGTACAGCTATATATGAGAGTTCTCGGAAGGGGCGAGCATGGAAACCACAGCTCTAGCATCACCGGGCAGTTTCAAAGCTGATCTTTATGCCCTGCATCTGCGATTGCGGCCATTGCAGCCTGGGACCTTGATGCCGTTTTCGGGAGAACTGGTACATGGAGCCTGGCTAGAATGGCTGCGTGGTGCAGCCCCAGACGTCTCTGCACGCCTCCACGAAGGAAACAAGCGTCGCCTCTTCACCTGCTCCAGTTTGCAATTTCCGCTGCCTCCGGCCCAGGTTAGAGAGGCGGAGCGCAACAATCGGCACCTCCCACTCAGCCCGGAGAAAACCTATACGATCCGTATCACCTTGCTGCTCGGCGAGCTGTTCCCGCACTTCTACAAGGCCCTTATCCAATTCAACCACTTTAGCGGAAATTTGCGACGCTCACCTTTCATGCAGATTGGGCGTCAGGTCTTTCTGCTCGAAGAGGTCATCGCCAGCCCGGACGACCCTGCGCGCTGGACCGGCTTCACCACCTTTCGTGATCTGGCTGAGCAGGCGGCCTTGTTGCAGCCCGCGCGCTGCGAGCGGATGACTCTAGAATTTGATTCGCTCACAACTTTCAACTGGATCAACACGCGCAACAAGGTCTATGGCAACTATTATGCCCTTCTGCCTTTGCCGCGCTACCTCTTCCCCGGGCTGGCCAAGCGCTGGCAAGAGCTGGTGGCCCAGGAGCCGGAAACGCGCGAGCTGGCCGCGCTGGTCCAGCCCGAGCTGATCGAAGAGTATATTCTTGACGATGGTATTGTTATCGACGACTATGACCTGCGACCGCATCAGGTGCATTTCTCTACGCATGTTCAGCCGGGCTTTATCGGGCGCTGCGTCTATCGTCTGCGCGGGCCTGATCCTCCCTCGGCCCCAGCGCCGTCGCCGGCGGCGGGGCTTTCTCTGACAGTACGGCAACAGCTCTGGCTTCTCGCCTATTTAGCCTTCTACTGTGGCGTAGGGTACAAAACGCCTATGGGCATGGGGCGGGTGCGTCCTCTCTAGGAAGAGGAGCGCTCTACTGAATGTAGGCCCTTACGCCGCTCACAGTCTGGCGTCTGCGCGCGGCGGGAGCGCCACCTCTGCGGCCAGGTGGCTTACTCTCCCCGCGCTTTCTATGCTACCATTATATAGCAGCGACGCGGCCTGAGCCGGGTGCGAAGGACATCCAAGGCGTAGTGCATGGGGAACAGGTAGGGTGTGTACTGACGATCAACACAGCTATCGCCGCAGGAACATATGAACAATGAGCCAGAGCTATGGTGTGCTACGGGTGGTGCACATGCCCCACCTGCAACCCCCGACGACGCGGGGTTGGGCCATACGTACGCCCTATCCTACCGCCTGGTTGCCCGATGAGCAGCTAGTGCATGTGCTGACGCGGCGTGAAACCAGCATTGGTCGGGCCCTCAGCAATGACATCGTCTTGATGGATCTCTCGGTCTCGCGAGAGCATGCGCGTGTGGTGCTCGATAGTGATGGCTGCTGGTACATTATCAATCTGACGCCTCACAACGTGATTCGGGTCAATGGGCAAGCTATTCCCTCGCATGTGCGTTTCCCTCTGCGCTCGCAGGACCTCATCGTCTTGGGTAGCACGATGCTCCAATTCCTGGCTCCTCATGTGGCCGTCGCTGGAGACAGCGAAGAGCAGACAGAGCAGGCATGTGCTCGCTATGCTGAGCAAGTCACGCAGCTGCTGCCGAGCGCCCAGCCCCAGGCAGTTTTAGCTGCACCTGGCAACCCTATTCCAGCCACCCTGCCGCCGGGCGAAGGAGAGGCGGCCTGTGGGCCCTGGAGCGAGGGAGAGGGTGAGGAGGAGGACCTGCTTGGAGCAGGCGTTACCATGCAATTCGCCCTCTCGCCGCGACTGGGGAGGCGTACGCGCTGGATCATGGCCGGCGCTGCACTCAGCATCCTCGCCATCTGTGCTCTCATAACGCTCATTCTCAACAGTTTCATCGGCATCAATGCCCTCACTCAGAATGGGGCTTCCAGTCTGCTGGCTGCCCTCACCATCCCTCTCGTTCCTGCTCTCGGGACCTTACTGCTCGTCAACTTCATCGATCGCTTCGAGCGCGAACCGTGGTATCTTCGTCTGGCTACCTTCCTCTGGGGCATGGTGATCGCCATCCCCACCGCCTTCTTTATTGAACGCCTGATCGATGGCGTGCTTCTCAACCTGCTGGAGCCGGGCACGAGTACGGTTTTGCGCTCGGCCTTGCAGGGTCTCAATGCCGGCTTCACTGAAGAGACCGTCAAAGGGCTGGGCCTGCTCCTGCTCTTTCTGGTTCTGCGCGACCAATTCGACAATATCACGGACGGCATTGTCTACTCGGCCATGATTGGGGCTGGCTTCGCCCTGGTGGAGAACTTCAGCTATTTCGCCACCGGTTATCGCAACTCGCTGGTCTTTCTGATTATCTATCGTGTTGTGCTAGGCTGGTTGGGGCATCCGACCTTTACCGCCTGCTTTGGCTCGATGCTGGGCTACACGCGCCACACGCGCTCACGCTGGCAGCAGGTGATTACGCCCTTACTGGGCTATATCATGGCCGTCATGCTGCACAGCTTTTTCGATTTTGTGGACATTCAGGCGGGCATAGAGGTCCAGGCTAATCCTGGCAATACGCATGTGGCCATGCTGGCTCTGGTGACGATCATCTGTGACTATATTCCCCCTTTTCTGGCCCAGATGCTGCTACTCTATCTGCTGATCCGCTCCCTGGCCCAGGAGGGGGCGATCATTCGCGAGTTTCTGGCCTCCGAGGTGAGCAATGGCGTGGTCACAGTCGATGAATACGCCTTGCTGCAGCATTCCTTTCAGCGCACGCGTCAGGAGCGTAAGGCCCTCTGGCAGTACGGTTTCAAGCACTGGCTACGGGTCAAAGCTCTCTATCAAGCGGAGATCGGCCTGGCCTTTCGCAAGTGGCATGTGAGCATGGGCGACAGCCAAAAAACCGGCTACCTGCGGCAGCCGGAAGATGCCTATCGGGAGCGTATTCGTCGTTTGCGTCAGGAAATTCGGGCATTTGAGGAGCAAGCGCGAGCGAGGAGACAGGGGACCTGAGCCGTCTATTCTCGCAACGGAGCGCTTTGTGGTACACTTATGGGGGCAGGCGCGTCCATCGCCGCGGCCAGCCAACCAGACGCATGTCTTCCGCTGCGCAGTGCGCTGCTCTCTGCCGCTCTGGGCTGGGCGGCGCTGCAAGGGCGGTGAGGAGGAGGGTAGCGAAACCGTTTTCCTGGTAGGGACTGGATGCTGGTCGCTGGAGATGCCCGTTGTCGGCCACACAGACAGACGCTCACTCCCTCGTCAGGCAGGGATCAGGCGATCACAATGCGGAGGAGTATCCCAGAAGATCATGAGCGAAGCGGAGCGGGCTGACCTGCTGTTGCAGATCTATTATTATATGCGCCTCACCCGCGCTATGGAGGATCGTACGCGCACCCTCTTTCTGCAAGGGCGCATTGTCGGCGGGGTCTATACCGCGCAGGGCCATGAGGCGACAACCGTCGGGGCGGCGATGACGCTGCGCGATGGGGACTGCATTGTACCGCAGCACCGGGATCTGGGCATGCATCTGGTACGGGGAGTCTCGCCACGCGCTGTGATGTGCCAGTGGTTGGCACGCGGCAATGCTCCGACGCTGGGACGCGACGGCCAATTGCACATTGGCGATATGCATCATGGGGTCGTCCCAATGATCAGTATGCTGGGCGAGTCGCTGCCGGTAGCCTGCGGCGTAGCCCTGGTCATGAAGATGCGCCGCCGTTCAACGGTGGTGCTGGCCAGCTGTGGCGATGGGGCGACCAGTACCGGGGCCTTTCACGAGGCCCTCAATTTTGCCTCGGTGCAACGATTGCCCGTGGTCTTTGTGATCGAGAACAATGGCTATGCCTATTCAACGCCGACCGCCAAGCAGTTTGCCATCGAGCAGCTCGCCCAGCGAGCGGTGGCCTATGGCATGCCCGGCGAGAGTGTCGACGGTAATGACGTGCTGGCGGTGATGGAGGCAGTAGGGCGGGCAGTGGCTCATGCGCGCAGCGGCCAGGGGCCAGCACTCGTCGAGTGTCGTACGTTCCGCGTCCGGGGTCATTCCGAGGCCGATAAGGCCGACTATGTGTCGCCAGCTCTGCGCCAGGAATGGCTCACCAGGGACCCCATCAAACGCTTTGAAGAATATTTGACGGCTCAAGGACTGTTGAGCGCGGAGCGCCGCCGGGAGATCGAGGCCCGGGTGCGCAGCGTAGTCGATGACGCTGTGGCCTTTGCCGAGGCCAGTCCCCCACCCGATCCGGCGACCGTGGCCGACTATGTCTTTGCTCCCGATGGCCCGATCGCTATCGTCGGCGAGCCGGGTGCCACCGATCCGCGCTATGTCAATGCGCTGGATACGCGCACCGGGCGGCCTTTCTGCACGATGAGTCAAGTAGAGGAGGCTGTTACTCGGCTATGACTGCAGTAACCTATCTGGAAGCGATCAGCCAGGCGATTCGCGAAGAGATGCGGCGCGATGAGTCGGTCTTTCTCCTTGGCGAGGATGTGGGCACCTACGGCGGGGCCTTCAAGGTGAGCGCCGGCTTTCTAGAGGAATTCGGCCCGGAGCGGGTGATCGATACGCCGATGTCTGAGACGGCGATCATTGGCTCGGCGGTGGGCGCGGCCCTGATGGGAATGCGCCCGATCGCTGAAATGCAGTATATCGATTTTATCACCTGCGGCTTCGATCAAATTGTGAACATGGCCTGTAAAATGTATTGGCGCTCCGGAATCCCCTTACCGCTGGTGATCCGCGGACCCGCAGGTGGCGGCACGCATGGTGGCCCCTTCCATTCGGCCAGCCCAGAAGCCTGGTTCTTCCATACGCCCGGAATTAAAGTGGTGATGCCAGCCACCACCTATGATGCCAAGGGCCTGCTAAAGGCGGCGATCCGCGATAACAATCCTGTCCTGTATCTGGAGCATAAGCTGCTCTATCGCCTGCCGGAGCTGCGCGAAGAGCTACCCAGTGAGGACTACGTTGTGCCGCTGGGAAAGGCCATTATCCGTCGCCGCGGTCGGCATATAACGATGCTGACCTATGGGGCCATGGTTCATCAGTGCCTCAAGGCTGCCGAGCAACTCGCCACTGAGGATGGTCTGGAGGTCGAGGTCGTCGATCTGCGCAGCCTGACCCCCCTCGATCGCGAGACGATCAAGGAGTCGGTCAAGCGGACCAATAAAGTGCTGATTGTGCATGAGGATACGCTGACCGGTGGCGTGGGGGCTGAGCTGGCGGCTCTGCTGGCCGAGGAGTTGTTTGACTATCTTGATGGCCCGATTATGCGAGTGGCTGCTCCCGACGCTCCCTATCCTTATGCCCCTCCTCTGGAGATGGCCTACTTGCCTGGCGTGGAGCGCATCGTGGCCGTCGCGCGCCAGCTCGCCGCTTATTAGTTGGGCGAGACCCATTCTTTAAGTTATTGGGGGCAGGCACATGAGTCAGTGAGTGGGTGAGTGAGTTCGTGAGGTCGGGGAAGCGTAAAAGGAGAAAGGGAGAGCAATTCGCTCGCCTCTGAAAGGAAACTGATGGAGTAACTGTTTGCGAGGAGTGGACTATGCCAACGCCGGTGAAATTCCCCCGTCTCGGCGAGTCAGTTGCAGAAGGAACCGTCGCTGCCTGGCTCAAGCGTGAAGGCGATTATGTGGAAAAGGATGAGGCTCTGGCCGAGGTAGTGACCGACAAGGTCAACGCTGAACTTCCTTCGCCCGTGGCTGGTCGGCTGGTCAAAATCCTGGTACCAGCTGATCAGACAGTACCAGTCGGGACCGCCATCGCTCTCATTGAGGAGGAAGGGGCAATGGCGGAGGTTGCAGAGGAAGCGAGTGCCAGCCAGAGTAGTAGCGCAGCCGCGGCTCCTGCGGCGCCCGCGGTTGAGCAGGTGACTTCTGCAGCTGCAGTGCAGCGTGGCACCTCAGCCCTCTCCGTAGAGGCTGGGGCTGTGACGGCGGAGCCACATGATGGCCAGCAGCCTGGCGAACCTGAACGTCAGCGCATTTCGCCCCTGGCGCGTCGCCTTGCTCGCGAGCATGGCATCGATCTGAACGAGATCAAGGGCACGGGCATCGGGGGACGGGTACGCAAAGAAGACATCCTGGCTTATCTGGAACAGCGTCAGCTCGGCGCCCAGACGGTGCAAGTGCCCTCTGCGGCTGTGGCTGCTCAGCCCAGGCCCGCCTCCGTGGCTGTCGCCAGCGCGGCTGCGGTCGCTGCCAGAGGACCGGAGCCGGTGGCCGCTGGCCCGGACGAGGAAGTCATCGTCCCGGATCGGATGCGCCTGGCCATTGCTGAGCACATGGTGCGCAGCAAGCGGACAGCTCCCCATGCTACCACTGTCGTTGAAGTCGATATGACCGCCATTGCGCGCTGGCTGGAGCGCAACAAAGAGGAGTTCAAGAGGCGCGAGGGCTACAGTATCAGCTATGTGCCCTTCGTTATGAAAGCGGTCTGCGAAGGTATTCGTAAAGTGCCGCTGATCAACTCCAGCTGGACTGAGGATAACCGCATCATTGTCAAGAAGCGTATCCATCTCGGGGTTGCGGTTGCCACCGATAGCGGCCTGGTTGTGCCTACCATTCACGATGCCGATCAGTACACTATTGCTGGTCTGGCGCGGCGCCTCAACGAGGTGGCCCAACGGGCACGCAGCAACCGCCTGACGGTGCAAGATCTGCAGGGGAGCACCTTCGTGGTCAATAATCCGGGTACCTTTGGTACAATACTATCGGTACCGATTATCAATCAGCCACATGCGGCTATTCTCAGCATGGATGCCGTGGTCAAGCGTCCGGTAGTGACGGAGGACGACGCCATTGCCATTCGTTACATGATGTATCTCTGTCTCTCCTTTGACCATCGCATCCTCGATGGAGCAGGAGCCGCTACCTTCCTGCAGGCCGTGCGGGCCAAGCTGCAGAGCTATGGACCGGAGATCGATGTCTATTAAAGGGGCCGCTGGTGGAGCAGGAGCAAGGGTGGAGGAGAGAAGGAGAGTGGCGATGTGGTAATCCGGTGATGCTCGATCGAGGCTGGTGGGCGAGGCCAGAACTGGCAAGCAAGGGCCAGTTGGCCAGCCGACCAGGAAGCCAGCGAAGCGAAGCCGAAGCCAAGCCAAGAGAGGAAGTAGAGGAACGATCATGGCGACCATTATCCCTGAGCGCCGCCCCTCGTGGTT
>NZ_JADGIA010000013.1 GCF_019683635.1 Thermogemmatispora sp.
CCCCCAGAGCCACCCGCCCCGTCTCACAGGCACTCAAGGTCACCAGCGAGCAAGAGGCCAGATCAAGATTAAAGACCTCGATGGTACTCAGCTGGCGATCAGCGAGCTGGATAAAGGAGAAATTGGGAGCATCGAGACGGAAGAGGCCGTGAGCTGCAATATGCAACAGAGGCGCCAGCGGACCTTTCTCCAGCAGGCGCGTACTGGTGGCTTCCGTATCAAGATAGCAGGGAGCACCCAACAAGCGGGCCACGGCCTGCGCCTCGCTCACCGCCCACGGCAGGCGCCCGCGATCGGAGAGACCCAGCACCAGCGCCTGGCGCAGTGCCTGGCGGGTTGTCCGCCGGCGCCGACCGCGACGTCGGCAGACCTCCAGCAGTCCCAGAGAGGGGAGATACGAAACTGCCACCCGCTCCACCAGAAACTGCACCCCGTCGAAGAGGCAGTGGAACGGCAGATAGTGCAGCAGGCCATAGGGAACCACCAGCAGATGCTCGCAGGAGTAGAGGACAGGAAGCACCGGATCTAGCAGGAGATGATAGAGCTTCTGCAACAGACCCAGACAGTTCTCCTCTAGCTCCGCCAGCTGACGGGTTGCCTGCCCTGGCGGGGCCGCCGCCGCCTGCCCTGCCAGATCGAGGTTCAGGCGCCAGAGGGTATAGAGGCGCGCCAGCTCAGGCAAGGCCCCCCGCAGACGGCGCCAGCGCAAGTGGCCTGCTGCCAGAGAAAAGACATAGAGATCCTCCCCAGCCAGATAGTACTCCAGCACCACCGTCCGCGGCTCCAGGGAGCTTTGCAGGTCCGCCAGGCGCTCCAGCCAGCCTTCTGCAACCTTTTTCACGGTCCGTGAGGGACAGGTGCCATCTATTGCCGGCAAGCCCAGCTGCTCCAGCAAACGCTCGATCTGTCGCTCACGCCGCCGCATCTCCTGACGGGCGCAGGCCGGGTCAAGCGCAGGCAGGCGCCTGATGGCCGTATCGCTCAGATCAACCGTCTGTTCAGTGCCATAGACGAGCGAGCTGAACCAGGCTTGTTCCTCACGCAGGCGCGCCAGCTCTTCCAGCTGCGCCTCAACCTCTGGCTGCCCCGCCCGCTCGACGTGGACACGGATCTCAACGGTATTGCGCAGATAGTCACCGAGCACCCGTGACTTGGCCTGCTCGACATAGCCCAAAGCCTGGGCCCCATCTCCACGGAGCAAGGCCAGGCGTACCGCCCTTTCATAGAGCGTTCGCTTATCTTCGAGAAAGCTGGCGCGCGCATCAAAGACAAGGCGGGCCTGAATCTCCTCGATCCCCTGGATCGCCCGTGTATAGGCCCGAGCCGCCTCCTCTAACTCCCCACGGCTCTCTGCGAGCTGTCCGCGCAAATCCTCACAGCGATAGACCAGCTCCAGCAGGCCCTGCTCCTGGGCCATCTTCAGCGCCTGAGCACAGAGCGAATCAGCCAGCGCCTCGTCGCCGCGGCTCATAGCAATCTGAGCCTGCAACAAGAGGGCGCGCGCCAACTGGGGCAGGGCTGCCTGCCTGGAGAAGGCCGTAGCCGCGAGACGCACCGCCGCCAGGCTCTCCTCAAGCCGTCCGCTGGCAAACAAGAGTTCTGCCTGCAACAGCGCCAGCGAGGCCGCCGGCACCTCCATGCCGCTGGCCTCCAGAAGCGTGCGCGCCTCCGCTAACAGAGTTTCGGCGCGTCGCAGCTCGTTCATCGCCAGGGCTGCCTGTGCCTGCCACATCAGCGCCAGCGCCAGGTGATGGCGCCCGCGACCGCCAGGAACCGTGCGGAAAAAAGCCGCCGCCTCCTCCGCCAGCTCAGCCGCCTCACGAGCGCGATTCAAACGCAGCAGGCAATAACAGGTCTCGCAAGCCACTTCAGCGGCGGCCAGCGCCAGAGCATGCCGCTGAAAAGTCGTCCGACTGCGTTCAAAGAGGGCGAGGGCGCGGCTAAAATGACCCTGAGCTGCATAGATCTGGGCCATATTCAGCTCCTGACGTGCGACCGCCAGCTCCTGACCGCGATAGGAGGCGAAGATGGCCCGCGCCTGCTCGTGCAGCGCCAGCGCCTCACGGAGGCGTCCCAGGGCGGCCAGGGTGACAGCCTTATTGGCCCAGGCGCGGGCCAGAGGCAGCTCAATCCCCTCGCCGTGGCGGCGATAAGCCTCGATAGCCCGTTCAAAAAGACTGAGGGCCTGGTCGTAGTGACCAAGCTCATAGTGGACGATGGCCGCATTGGCATCCATCTGACCAACGCGCAGCCAATTGCCCTGCCGTAGGAAGATCGCGCGTGCCGCCGCGGCGTCCTGCAGCGCCTCCTGGAAGCGGCCCAGCTGGAGACAAACCGCAATCCGCCCGCTGCGCGTGCGAGCCCAGCCGAGGTGGTCATCGCAGGCCAGAAATGCGGCTCCAGCCGCATCGAAGTCCCGCAATGCCTCCTCATCGCGCTCCAGGCGCCGCAGGGCCTCGGCCCGGGTCAGCAAGCCAAGCCCACAATAGTCGCGCCTCCCCGTCCATTCGCCGATCAACAGCAAGTGGGCGGCCAGGCGTAAAGAAAGCTGCGGCTCATCGTGCCAGCGCCGGTCGGCCTCCCGCTTCAGCCACATGACCAGGCGAGCCAGGGCCGACGGGTCCAGCAAAGGAAGCCGCTTCCTCAGCAAGCGCTGGCCCTCGTCCTCGTCTGTACTCACAAGCAGCTCAGCAAGCAGTTCCCACTGTGCCCCGGTGTTGCCCCTGTGTGCCATACAGAACGTTCCATTCCTGGACCAGGCCGATCCCAATCACCAAGAACCATAATGATACAGAAAATTCAAAAGAAGAAATTCAACAATGGATGGAGAGAAAAAACGCAACAGCGAGCCATTGCCTCACTCCTTTCTCTTCCCCAGCCAGATTCCAAACGTTTGAATGGTCAAAAAATCACGCAATGCCAGCCAGGGGAGGCAGAGAGAGAGGTCGCTGAGCAAAGGCTGGCAGAAGCGGGCGGCGCAGAGAGAGTGCGAACACGCTACTCTGGTAGAGCGAGCTGCAGCGACTCAATGACCACAGTTCCTTCAGGGAACTGCAATTCGAGGGTATAGGTTTCCGGGGCCAGAGCGGAGAAGAGGAAATTGCCCAGCTCATCGATGCGACCAGAGCGCACCGTCCCCGAGGCAGCAGTCAGGCGCACCGGCGTGCCCTGGAGGGCCTCCAGAGCTGTTCCCTTGCGCGTCACAAAGCCGATCAACTCCAGACCATCCTGGCGCGAGGAACCATGTTCTATATGGAGAGAAATGCTAAAATCCTCAGCGCTATAGCGACGCGGCCAGGGCGCCTCAGTCTGTTCCGGTTGGGTCAGGTCACGCTGGTAGGCCAGGCGAGGCTGGGGAGCGAGCAACGTGGCCACAATCCGGCGTGCGCTGGCAGCCATCTGCTCGCCCAGCGACGGACGGCCCGTCCGGGCGGACGCCAGAGGATGGGTCTGGGGAGGAGGGCCATCATCCAGAGGCCACGAAGAGGGCCAGGGCAGCATCTCGCCCATTTCGGCCTCCGTCGGAGTCTCTTCCTCCTGCTCAAGGGCTAGCGAGGCTGCCAGCTCCAACTCAGCGAGGTCTAACTCAGAGAGTGGAGAGGCCTCCGCCAGCCGCGTCTCCGAGGCGAGAAAGTGGGAGAGGACCGCCAACTCCGCCGCACAATGCTGGCAAGTGGCCAGATGGAAACGCACCGCCACAGCGACCTCCTTGTTGAGCAGGCCGAGATAATACTCACCAAGCACCTGAGCCGGGGGGCAGTCCCAACGATAGAGGGATTGAAGCAAAGTTAACTCAAGGCGGCGATAGCTCTCCACCCGGGTTGCACAGGCGGGGCAAGTAGCCAGGTGCTCCAGCACAGCAGGTCGCACCTCCTCGCCGGCCAGATAGGCAAGCATCTCTTCGTCGCTGATAGCGCCCCGTTGACGACATTCCATGAGCGTTTCCTCTGACTGAACTGGATAAGAATGGCTGGCAGCGGCGTCATCTACAGCCCTACTCACCCACGGCTCCAGGCCTCCACTCAGGCCCTCAGCTCACCGGACCAGCGAGGCCGCAGCAGCTATCTGCCTTCTTTCTTCCTTCCTGCGTCTGGTTTGAGCAACCAGCACAGACAGACCCGACCGGCTTCAGGAGTCGAGTCGAGAGGTAAGCCGTCTGCCTACCTGTCTGCTTTCCTGACTTCACCACCAATAAACGGCTACTCCTGCGATTTTAACGCCTTTGGCAGCCGCCTGCAAGAGCAAGGCGGCGAAGCTCCTTACCACGTGAATATCTCTGCGCCTACCTTGGGCCTTCACAGGCTGTGAAACCCGCCTCTGACCGGCCAGGGCGGAGCGAGAGGGATCTGGAGCTGAGCGATCAGCGATTACTCTAGCTGCCCTTCATCAGCGCCTGCAAGCGGCGATTGCGTCGCAGGCGATCGAGCATATTGCGCTTCAGGCGATAGACATCGTTCACCGACGGGAAGAGATGCTGAAAGCGCAGGCAGATCTCTGAGGGCTTCAATCCCTGAACATAGGCCAGATAGATCAGCATGCGCTCCTCCTCGCTATGCAGCTCCTCCAGGATCGCCTGCCAGAGATCCTGAGCCGAGAGCTGAGCCACCACCTCCTCAGCGGGATCGGCGACCGCCGGTTCATGCTCCAGAGCCTCTAACGTCTGCTCAAGCTGCTGAAGCTGCTGCACACGCCCCTCATCGGTTACCACGCTGTGCACGCACATCTTCAGATACTTCAAGAGCGCAGCCAGGGAATCGAACTGCTGGACCCGGCCCGGAGTGAGCGCCTGGGCAAACTTCGCGAAGACCAGGTTCACTACCGACTGGCCGCCATCATGTTCCAACAGCGGGGTGGCCGCCGGATGCTGATGTATCCAACTCAAGACCAGGGGGGCATACTGCTGATAGAGGCAAGCCCAGGCTTCCTCATCGCGCAGCATTAAAGCCCGCCGGAACAGCTCCAGACAGTAGCGCTCGTCCGCCCGATTCTGCTTCAGAAAGCGGCTCGTCTCCTCGGCACAGGCTCGCGCCAGAGCGGGAACCGACCACTGCGCCAAAGGTAACAGGCGTTCATCCGTCTCTGGCCGGGCCGCGGCGCCGCTCGCGACGTCCGGCTGCGGCCCGGTCTCGCCATGAGAAGAAGAGCCGCGAGACTCCATAAGCAGACGCTCCTCCCTGGGTACAGGCCATAGTGAGCGCTCACCAGCCCCAGCCAGCTACTGGGCCTGACTGGCTGCGTGCAAACGCTCTTGCAGTATAGCATCAGCCGCGACGGCTGGCAAGCCCGAGGTGCCCACTCCTGCCCGCCTGTCTCTGCGCCTGCAGGCAGCTCTCCACGCTCCCTACAGGCCCGCTCCACCTGGGGTCGGGCAGTATTCCACCCCCCCGCGTTCTTTCTGCTCCCCTACACCGGTCCAGCATACTCAAGAGCAACCAGGCTTTTCCCGAAATACCAACCATGCAGATTTTATCACAGCAGGCACCTGGAACAGAAACAGCCCCTGACGTGCTAAGAAAGATATCCCAGAAGATACGCTAGGGATGGTACATTTACCCCGTCTATGCTATCATAGATTGACGGTTGCTGCCGACATTCGTCTCAATGGGGAGCGGCGAGCGGACATCATCGGGCAGAGCGAGGCACCCATGCCACAGCAACGACAGACAGTCACTAATCGGCTTGCCGACGTGATCGAGGTCGTTCAGTTAGGACGCAAGACGGGCCTGCTGACGGTCGAGCGTGGGGAAGGCACAGCATTGGAAGAGGGTGCCATCACTTTTGTGAATGGACAGCCTGTGCAGGCACGGCTCGGGCCACATAGCGGCGCAGAAGCCCTCAGACGCCTGAAGCTCTGGGGTCTTTGCCGCTTTGCTTTCGTGCCTTTCAGCCCTCCCTCATCCCCACCACCGCCTTTGCTCGATGGGCACGCTACTCCCGGCTCACTGCCGGCTCTCCCGCAGCGCCAGGGAACCGATCCGCGCATGCGCCGGATGCCCGCACCCCTTCCCTCGGGCCCTCTTGGCTCGCTGTCCTTTTCAGGGTCGGGCACAGGCCCAGATACAGGCCCACGGATCACCCCATCGCTGCCTCCGCGCCAGACTGAGCCTGGACTGGACAGGAGGGTGCCCCTGCCCGGCAGCGGGACTTTCTCCCGCACCCCAAGCCGTGTGCCGCTCTACGACGACGCTTTGCAGCGCCTGGAACAGCTCGGCTTCTCTCGCGCCCATCGCCGGCTCTATCTGCTGATCGATGGTACCCGCACACCAGCCGAGCTGGCCCGCCTGATGGGCCGCAGTGAGGAAGAAGTCCTACGCCTGCTCTCCGATCTGGAGTATGCCGGCCTCGTGGCCCCTTCTTCCTAGTCATTCATTCATTCATTCAAGGATGAATACCTTTTAATAATAAATAGGGTTTTATTAGGCAATAGAGAGGATATGGTGCTCGTCGAGCGCCAACCCTGGCCTCCCGCTGGCCCAGCCTGGCAGCCACCCACTACTCCGCCAGTAGCCAGGCCGGGCATCTTGTGTAATACTCGCCTCCGCCAGGACCGGCGGTCGAATCCGCGGCAGGCCAGGCCACCTCATCCAGTAGGACGGTGCCAGCATCAGTATGTCAGTGCCAGTAGACCGGGGCGCCGCTGGCCGCCCCCTGGATACCAAAGGACGGGTTTTCTCCCATGCGTGATCAAGCGATATCGTCATATCGCCGGCGGGGCCTCTCCCTGACCGCGCGCGTCTCTTTACTCCTGGTTTTTGTCGCTATCGTTCCGCTGCTCATCACCATCGTCGTCAGCCAGTTCATCTCTCTCCCAGCGCTGACTACCCAGGCCCGCACCTCTCTGGATACCGACTCCAGCGAGCGCGTGCAATTGATCAGTAACTACCTGAATGAACGCCTGCTTGACGCCGAGACCCTCGTCCAGGTCCCCTCGGTGATCCAGTTCCTACTCGCTCCCCCCGCTGAGCGCGAAGATCCAAACTTTAGCGTTCACTCACTCTACGCTCTACAGGCAGGAATCAACCGCGATAATCGCTATTCACTCTGGTGCCTCTTTGACGCTCAGGGACACCTGGTACAGTACTGGCCAACCAACGTCCACCCCCAGAACCGAGGCCAGTCTCTCGTGCCTCTCCCCTACCTGCGGCGCGTCGACGCCAACCAGCTCTTTATCTCCGGCGTCTACTACGACAGCGCCCACAATAAGGCTTCGGTCGATATTTATGCTCCCATCACCTATCAGAAGCATGTGATCGGCTTCTTGCGTGCCTCGCTGAATATCGATTTTATCTGGGACACGGTCAACAGCGAGAGCGGCGCCAATGGGCCGGGCAGCTATGCCTTCCTGCTTGACGAGCGCGGGGTGCGCATCGCCGACCCCAATCCCGCGCGCCGCTTCAAGGCGGTGGCCCCTCTCTCGACCCAGGAAATGCAGGATGTCAAAACCGAGGGCCTCTATGGCCTGCAGGGCGATCAGAATAGCCTGCCGCTGCTGGCCGACAACACGCTAGCTGACTCGTTGCGCAGCAGCCAGACGTCTTCGTCCTTCCAGGCTACCCCTGCCAGCGAGAATGAGCCGTACGAGATTCTGCGGCACAAGATGACAGTCGTTCCCTGGACTTACTACGTGCTCAGCCCGGTCAGCACGGTGACGGCAGTGGTGAATAACCAGATGGTGAGCACCATTGTGATCGCAGCGGCCATGCTCCTACTGGCCTCCTTTGTCGGCCTCTGGCTCGGTCAGCGCATCACGCAGCCGATACTGCGCTCGGTTGACCATCTGCGCCGCAGCAGTGAGTCGCTGCAGACGCTGGCGGCCAAGCAGCAGAGTTCGTCTAGCGAACAGCAGTGGGTGATCGATTCCGCCCAGGTGGGCCTGCAGTCGGTACAGTATTATACCGATGCCAGCAATGTGGCCGCTCGCCAGTTGACCTCAATGGTGACGGAGCTGCTACAGCGCTGGCCCCAGCTTGACGCACGCACGGCCCAGCGAGCTTTGCAGGAGATGGCCAATACGGCGCGCTACATTGAACAGGCCATCCAGTACCAGGAGACGAGTAATCAGAAACTGGCGACGGCCATTAAGGTGACCACTCAGGTGAGCGAACAGCTCGCGGCAGGCGCGACTTCGGCGACGAACGCCGCCGAACAGCTGGAGCAGGTGGTGCGCCAGCTCCGCCGCGTGGTTGGCCGCTAGCCTCAGCGTTGCTTGCACCTTTTTCTCGCAGTGGAATAGCTCGACGAGAGAGCAGCGACAGGACGATGCCCACGAGGACGCGGGATCGTCCTGTCGCTTTGTTAGCGCCAGACAATTAAGGAGGTGGGACCGATGTCCATCCAGTTCAGAGGAGAGAAGGCCGGCGCGCTGGTGCCGCTTGGTCCAATTGTGCGCCTCCAGGTACAAACGGCCCCACTGAAGGTGGCCGGGGGTGAGGAAGGGCTGCGCTACGATCCGGCTCCGCTGCGCTCGGTGACCCAGCTCTGGCTATCTGCGTACGGCGTTTTCGCTCTGCTGCCAGATGGTAGCCACCTGCTCGATGTCCATCATCAGGATTATCCAGGCTCACGCAACCGTGGCGGCAAGAATGGCGTATCGCTGGGCTTTACGGCCCACTACCAGGCGATGCGCGCCCGCTTTGGGGAGCATCTGACGGATGGCTGTGCAGGCGAGAATATTTTGATCGCTACTGAGCAAATGCTGCGCCTGGAACAGCTAACGCATGGGTTGCTGATTGTGAGGGCCACCGGAGAACAGCCGGTCGTGCTGACCCGGCTGCGTGTGGCAACACCCTGCCTGGAGTTTACGCGCTTTGCCCTGGGTCCAGAAGCCCTCTTTGCTTCTCCTCCTGAGCTGAAGGCGGCTTTGCAGTTTCTGGATCGTGGTCAGCGCGGCTTTTATGCAACCTGCCCTGCAGAGGAGGCGGTGGCCATCGCCTGCGGCGACCAGGTCTTTGCTTTGCCTGCCCCCCGACCGGAGATGGACTGAGGCCGCCGCAGGTTGACTGAGTGGGCAGATTTGCTGCTGGCTCAGCTCCGTTCAGACGACCGCGCGCTTGAAGGAGCGCAGGCACCAGGCCAGGGCCAGCAGGGCAAGCAGGCCAGCGCAAAGGAAACCCTGCCAGACGGCTACAGCTCCCAGCCTGCCCAGGAACAAGGCCCGCGCCCCTTCTACGATGTAGGCCAGGGGATTGCCGGCGGCCACGTCTCGCAAGAGAGGCGGAGCCAGAGTCAGGGGGAGTGTGATGCCCGAGAGCAGGATGAGCGGGACGCTGACCATGTTGAGCAGGGATGAGAGGGTTTCAGCATTGCGCAACAGGAGGGTCGTCTTGCCCGCCCCATTTGGCCCAAGCAGACCAAAGCACTCCCCTTCCGAGACGTCCAGGGAGAGACCCCGCAGCGCTTCGATGCTGTGGCCCCGTGAGCGATAGCTCTTCCAGAGGTCGCTGACGCTGATCAGTGACATAGTCAGCTGTTTCCTTTCTCTTTTATATACATACAGAATGTATGTATGCGGGCCCAAAAAAAAACTCCGCTTAGGAGTGACGCAGGCCGCGAATGAAGATCTCCACAGCCTCGGTGGCATAGGCGCGCAGAGAAAAGGCTCTGGTATTGAGCAGCCAGAGACTGGTTAGACCCATAATCAGGCTATAGGCGGCGGTGGCCGCCCGTTCGGGGACAATATCAGGGCGAATCTCGCCGGCCTCACGCGCACGACGCAGGAGCGCGGCAAAGTAGGTAATGCTGGCCTGAACAGCCTGCACCTTTTCATCGATGCCGCTCTGCAGCTCGGGCAGCATCCCTGTGCGCAGAGTAGTCAGTTCGAGCATAGCGCGAAAGTCGGCATCCTCTTCAGGATAGCTGAGCCAGGCCAGGAGAATCTGCCGCAGTGTCTCCAGCGGGGTTCCGTCACGCTGATAGAGCGACTGCAGCTTGCGGGCGGCGCGCTGATACTGCTCACGCACCAGGGTATTGAAGAGATCAGCCTTGCTGCCAAAGTGCCACTGGATGGCGCCGCGCGTGGTCCCGGCTCGGCGCGCAATCTCCTCCAGGGTGGTGGCCGCATAGCCCTGCTCCAGAAAACAGCTCAGCGCGGCCTGGAGCAGCTGCTCACGCGTCTGGGCCGCCGCTTCACGCGTTCTCCGCATCGCTTGCACCTCTCTGCATACATACATACCACATGTATGTATCTTTATCAAGAGGGAAGAGGAGATGATCAGCAAGCCAATGGCGTGGCGCTGATACGGCTCTATCCGGCTTTGCAGAGCGGCGCCGCCGGCTATTCGCCATAGGGCACCCAGATATTTTTGACCTGGGTCGCCTCGCGCAGGAACTCCTCCCCCTCGCCCTGGACAGGATCAAGCCAGTCGCGTGGATGGCCATAGTTAACCCAGGTGCGCTTCATGTTGCTGGCCGCGGCCAGCTCGACGCGTTTGCTGCCCTCGGCGCTGCCGAAGTACCAGACCGCCTCGACATCCTCGTGCTCGGCCAGGACCTGAACGAGCGGCTCACGCTCGCCGGTGACGATATTGACGGCCCCGGCGGGCACATCGGAGGTCTCGAAGACCTGGTAGCAGTCGGTGGCGCTCAGCGGGGCCTGCGGCGAGGGGATCACCACCAGGGTATTGCCCATGGCCAGGGCCGGGGCTACCAGCGAGAGGAAGCCCAGCAGCGGGAACTCATCAGGGCAGGCCATACCGATCACCCCCACTGGCTCACGCACGGCCAGGACCATACCACGCAACGGCGGGCGGTGAATGCTGCCCTCGAACTTGTCGCACCAGGCGGCGTAGCTGAAGAGACGCGCGATAGCCGCCTGGACCTCTGCCGCCGCATCGGTATAGGCGCGGCCTGTCTGCTGGACCAGGCGCAAGGCAAACTCTTGCTCGCGGGCGGCCAGGTTCTCGGCAATGTAGAAGAGGACCTGGGCCCGCTGGTGGGGCGTAGCCTCGCGCCAGGAGCGAGCGGCGTGGGCCGCCTCGACGGCGTTGCGGATATCCTTGCGATTGCCAGCGCCGACCTGACCAATGACCATACCCTGGGGGTCGCGCACTGGCAGGCTGTAGCCGCTATCGGGACGGACCTGCCTGCCGCCGATGAAGAGCTTGGGGGTGCGATCGATCGGCGGCATGCGCCCGGCCAGGTCGGCAAAGACCTCGCTGCCGGCCAGGGCCAGACCATTGCTCCCGTGCTCCGCATGACCGTTGCCGCTCTGAGCTTTATGCTCACCGTTCGCCGAGGCTTCCGCCAGTCCACGTCGTCGGCCCGCCCGTCCACTGGCGCCTTCCCAGCGCGGACGTACATATTCGTAGAGGCCCTCCTTGCCGCCCTCGCGCCCGAAGCCGCTCTCGCGATAGCCACCGAAGCCGCATGAGGCGTCGAAGAGATTGGTGGCATTGATCCAAACGGTGCCTGCCTGCAAGCGCGCGGCCACATCCAGGGCCAGATTAATATTCTCGCTCCACACGCTGGCCGCCAGTCCGTAACGCGTGTTGTTAGCCAGCGTTACTGCTTCCTCCGGCGTACGGAAGGTCATGGTGACGAGCACGGGACCAAAGATCTCGACCTGGGCGATGGTCATGGCCGGGGCCACATTGGTGAAGAGGGTTGGCGGAAAGAAATAGCCTTCGCGTGGGCAAGCCGTTGACGGCTGCCAGAGCTGGGCCCCTTCTTCGACACCGCGCTCGACCAGGCGACGAATCTCGCGCAGCTGAGCCTCCGAGACGATGGCCCCGATATCGATGGCCTTATCCAGCGGATCGCCGACGCGCAGCTTCTCCATCCGCGCTTGTACCTTGGCGACCAGGCGCTCGGCAATGCTCTCCTGGACAAGCAGGCGCGAACCAGCGCAGCAGACCTGGCCCTGGTTGAACCAGATGGCGTCGACGACTCCTTCGACCACGCTGTCCAGGTCAGCATCATCAAAGACCACGAAGGGCGATTTGCCGCCCAGCTCTAGCGAGAGACGCTTGCCGGAGCCGGCGGTGGCCCGGCGAATGGCGCGGCCCACCTCAGTGGAACCAGTGAAAGCGATCTTATTGACGTCGGGATGGCGCACCAGAGCCTCGCCAACCTGCCCGGCCTCGCCAGTAACAATGTTGACAACTCCCGGGGGCAGGCCAATCTCTTCGACAATTTCGGCAAATTTCATGGCCGTCAGGGGAGTGTAGCGCGCCGGCTTGAGAACAACTGTGTTGCCCATGGCCAGGGCCGGGGCCACTTTCCAGGCCAGCATGAGCAAGGGGAAGTTCCAGGGAATGATCTGGCCCACAACTCCCAGCGGCTCATAGCCCGCCAGCTCGCTCTCCATGAGCTGAGCCCAGCCGGCATGATAGTAGAAATGGCGCGCGACCAGCGGAATATCAATGTCACGCGTCTCACGAATGGGCTTCCCATTATCGAGGGTCTCCAGGACAGCGAGCAGACGCGCATGCTTCTGAATATGGCGGGCGATGGCATAGAGGTAGCGCGCCCGCACGTGGCCAGGGGTCTTGCTCCAGCCGGGAAAGGCCCGCCGCGCCGCGGCTACAGCGGCATCGACATCGGCGGCGTTGCCCGCGGCTACACGCGCCAGGACTTTCCCCGTGGCCGGATTGATCGTTTCCAGATATTGGCCACTGGCCGGCTTGACACGACGATTGTTGATGAACAGGTCAAACGGCTGACGCTGGGCCAACCACTGCAGAGCAGACTCTGCCGCCTCGGGCGCCGGCCCATACTCCATTGACTCAAATAGCTCTAAGACACCCATAGCAATGATGCGCCCCTCCCTCAACGTCTCGCAAGAGAGCCGATGACAGGCAGTCTGTCGGTAGGGCTATTGTATCCCGCCTCACGCCCCGGCGGCAAGTCCCCGGCTCGCCAGCCTGCTCTCTCCTCTCCACCGTGGGCGCCTGGAAGCGCCAACAGCGAGCGATACGGCAGTCGAGCAGAATGCCAGCATCAGCCAGGTCTCCTTCTCCCTTGCCGATATGATGACTATAAGACAAAGCGTTCATTGCGAGCCGCCAGGGCCAGGGGTGGAGATGCGCAAACCAAACAAGGAATGCTTTTTTTTCTTGTCACTGGCTGGGAGGGAAGCCGGGGGAGAGCGACCACAGACCGCTTTCGCCGGTAAAATGATTATTTTCATCATGAACCTCGAAGCTCCCGGCCATCTGGCTGCCCACCTTGATCATCCCCTCGAAGACCAGGCTCGCCTTGCCGCCGTAAATAGGAACCGTGAAATGGACTGCGCCTTTCTGATCCAGCGTCCCTGAGAAAGGTCCGCTCTGCCCCAGGCCGCTGAAAAAGCCAGAGAAGCGCCCCTGATGCTGTTGCAGATGGGAGAGCACCAGGAGAGTACGCGTATTGGTCAGCATATCCTGGGCAGTGCCTACATAATCGGCAAAGAGGGCCGGATAGGGATAGGCGTCACCTGCCAGCGGCACCTGCGACGAGGCGCTGGACGTCGCGCGCGCTGGCGCTGTTGGTGTTAGCGGGGCAGAGAAGCGGACCAGCAGCGAGCGCAGCGGGCTGTTCAGTCCGATTATGAATGCACCCGCCACCAGCGTCAACACCAGCGCCAGGACGAGCGCGCTCAGCACCAGACGGCGCCGCTGACGATACGCCTGCCGGCGGCTCTCCTGGATCTTGCGTTCCGGGAATAGCTCGGTCGAAGCGGCCATCGCCTCTAGCGAGGGCGTTGCTTGCTCGCGAGCCGTTGTCACCTCTGGATCAATGCGAGCGTGGCTGACGACAGCACGCCAGAACTCGCGCACGCTGGCAAAACGCTCCTGACTGTTCAGGGCCAGGGCGCGCTGGAGATCCTCGCTCACAGCGCGCGGCAGCTCGGGGATCAGCTCGTGGGCGGGCCGCAGGGGATCACTCTCCGCTCCGTTTTGGAGCAGGAGCACGCGCTCAAAGGCATCGCAGGGGAACTGGCCTGTCAGCAGGGTATAGAGCGTTGCCCCCAGCCCATAGACATCGGTGCGTATATCGGTGCGTCCTCGCCCCCCATACTGCTCCGGCGCCGCGTAACCAGGGGTGCCCTGGCGAATCGTCGTCGTCATGCCATCAGGAATATAGAGCTTGGCCAGACCGAAATCGACCAGCACGGCACCACGCCCAGCGGCAGGTACAATGATATTCGACGGCTTGATGTCACGGTGGATGACGGGCGGCTGCTGGCTATGCAAATAGTCAAGAGCATCGATGATCGGCTCCAGCGTCGTCAGCAGATGGGACAACGGAATGCGCCGCCCGGGGGTGAGGCGCCGCAGCTCCTCCAGGTTGGCGCCGCGGATATAATCCATCAATAAATAGCTGCGCTGGTTGCGCACATCATCGAAAAAGCGATAGACGCGTGGTAAGGCCGGATGCTGTAGCCGCATCAGCAGACTGGCCTCCAGGGCCAGGCTGCGCCGCTCGCGCTCGGTGGCCGTCATAACTTCTTTGAGGGCAAAGAGCTTGCCGGAGCCACGCAGTTCCATCACCAGGTAGACCGAACCGAACCCTCCTGTGCCCAGGCAAGCTTCGACACGATAGCGGGTCTGAGTGGGATCTTTAATGATAGATCCCGTTCTCAGCCTGGCCTCTGTCCTCTGCATCGCTGACTCCAGCTTATCGCTACGCTTGTGGACAATATTTTCTCCATTATACGAGTTGATCGATAGATAAACAAGAGTTATGCAACTTTCTCTCTCGCCAGCGTTCATGTCCTGGGTAGGAGAATGACGGATACTTTTCTGAGGGCTACAGAGCTATAGCTACGGATAGTACGATATTTCATTCTCTACTATCAAGAAGCCGATATCTGGTGTCTTCCAGCATTTTGCGCGGGCCACCCGGACGGCTTCTACCACACGGAGGCCAGGCCGATGAGTATTCCAGAGCATCTGGCAATGCTAAGGCGGGGCGTAGAAGCCTGGAATCACTGGCATCTGCACAAACGGCCATTGGTGTTCGCCAGGCCCAGTCCTATTTATGGCCAGGGGCCGGATCTCAGCGGGGCCGATCTGCAGCAGGCCATGCTCGCAGGGATCAATCTCTGCACTACGAACCTGCGTGGCGCTAATTTGCGCCAGGCCGATTTACATGGAGCTGATCTAGGGCTGGCCGATTTGCGGGAGGCCATTCTCCACGGGGCTAATCTCTGCCAATCCTGCCTTGCCGCAGATCTACGCGGCGCCGATCTGCGAGAGGCATGGCTGGCAGGTGCCGATCTGCGCGGCTCCTGGCTCAATGCACATACCAGACTGGAGGGAGTTCTTTTGCAAGACACTGAGCATGGCAGCGCGCGAGTCGCTGGCCTCGACTGGTCGCAGGTCAGGCTTGCCACCATCGCCTGGGAACGAGTCGATCTGCTGGGCGATGAAGAGATTCTCTTGGCGCCACACATCCACAAGGAAGAGCCAGGGGCCAGCTACGAGCTTCTGCAGGCATATGAACGCCTGTGGCAGTATGAAAGCGCAATTCAGGCTTACGAGACCCTTCACCAGGCGCTCAAGGAGCAGGGACTGCCAGCACAGGCTGCACGCTTCCGGGCACGAGCACGCTCGCTCCGGCGACAGCAAGGCAGAGAACGCTTTTTCCCTCTGTAAGGGGAGCGGGGAGCGCAGCCGCTGAGGCAAGCTGCTTCTCAAGGAGCGGCGTCCGCTCTCTTCTCCCAGTCAGCGGGTATAGCCATCACGTCAGACACGGCGATCAGCGAGCAGAGCAGACGAGCAAGGGCCTGGTGCTTCTCATCAACGCTACAGGAGGCCATCGCCCCAAGAGATGGTTCGCCTGGCTTTCACATTCACAGCCAGGCTTCGTGTCCTCTGAAGAGTGGATTGGCTTGTGTAAAAATTCTATCTTACTCATAACCATCTTCGTTCGTTCTACCACCAGAAAGCGCTTCTATCTCGGACCTAACCATTCGGACCGAACCAAAGGCAGGGAGAAGTCGATCTCAGGAGGAGAGCCTATGAGAAACTGCGTGCGTTGTCGCCCCAAGATGGGCAGTCTTCTGCAGGTGTTCATCATACTCTGTCTTATTTCGCTCGCCTGGGCACCAGGGCTAAGAGCCACTCCGAAGGCGGCGGCCTCCCCTGCGGCCTTTGTGCGCATCATGCATGCCTCGCCCGATATCGGCGTCGCCGACGTCTTTCTCGATGGGCAGCGCGCCCTGAGCAACTTCCAGTTCGGCACGGTGACGGACTATCTGGCCATTCCTCCGGGACCGCACAAGGTGCAGGTGGCATTGATCGGCAAGGGGCCAGACGCGGCGGTGATTTCACAGACCCTGTCGGTTGAGCCCGGCTTCGCCTATACGGTGGCAGCCATTGGCGTTCAAGCAACCGGCCTGTCCCTGGTAGTTTTCAAGGAGGATAACAGCCTGGTGACCGGCAAGGCCAAGCTGCGCTTCTATCAGCTCTCGCCCGAGGGCGGGCCGGCTACGCTGAGTGCTAATGGCACCCCGCTCATTAAGAACCTGCAGTATCTACAGGCCAGCGACTATACCCTGCTGGCCCCGGGCCGCTATACGTTCGACGTAGACCTGGCGCAGCAGCACGTGTCTCAACAGACAACGCTGGAGGTGGCAGCCAACCAGATTACCAGTATTTTCAGCATCGGGTTACCCCTGGGGACGCCAAAGCTGGAGCTGGTGGCGCGTCAGGTTGCAGGGACGCCCGGTCTGCCGGACACTGGCAGCGACCCCGGAACCTCGGCCACTCCGCCTGTTCAGGCTGGCGTGCCCTTGGCTTTGCCACTGATTCTGACGCTGCTTCTGCTTTTAATCGGTGGATCTGCAACTCTCTTGCTGCGCAGCCGACGCTAAGGACCGGCCAAGGCGAGCAAGGCAGTTGAGAGGCTCTCGTAGACGTTGGATTATGCCAGGGTTGAAGACGCTGCTGTGGGCCTGCTCTCTGCTGGCTCTCCTGCTCTCGCTGAGCAGCTGCGGCTCGACCGGGGCGGCTATTGTTCAAGTCCGTGACGGTCAGCCGCTGCTGATGGGGGAGGCCAGCCATCCCGATCGCTCGCCGCGCTCGATGAGCGGCCAGCCAGGAGTGCCGACGCGCCTGCGCATTCCGGCTATTGGCGTGGATGCTACCGTTGAGGCGGTGGGGATAACGACCAGCGGCGAGCTGGAGGTGCCGACGCGTCAGCCCTGGGACGACGTGGGCTGGTACCGGCTTGGTCCGCGCCCTGGCGAGCGCGGCAGCGCGGTGATCGATGGGCATCTCGACCGCCCAGGGGGAGCACCGGCTGTCTTCTGGCGCCTGCGCGAGCTGCAGCCGGGCGCCGTCGTTCAGGTGCTCGATGCCCAGGGAGCATGGTGGTCTTTCCGGGTACGTGCTCTGGCCTACTATCCGCCGACGCAGGCTCCACTGCAACAGATTTTTGCCGATACCAGTGGCCATTACCTTAATCTGATCACCTGCGCTGGCGACTGGATCGCCAGTGAGCATCAGACCCAGCTCCGCCTTGTCGTCTACACAACACTGATCGCCTGACGCGGGACAGCCGCGTCGCGTGCCCCGCGTCAGGTCGGCGAGCCGGGTGGCTCGGCCCACTAGACCAGGGGATTATAGTGAGCAGCGGCGTAATGGCCGGTGACGAAGTAAGAGAGCTGGCGCTCGATATCAGAGAGCAGACCACTGGCGCCAATACGGAAGAGGCGGCTGTTAAGCCACTCGTCGCCTAGCTCTTCTTTCATGAGGATCAGCCAGTCGAGGGCCGTTTTGGCGCTGCGAATGCCGCCGGCAGGCTTCAGGCCAACCCGGTAGCCCGTGCGCTCGTAGTAGTCGCGAATGGCGCGCGTCATCACCAGGCCCACTGGCAGGGTTGCATTGACCGCCTCCTTGCCGGTGGAGGTCTTAATGAAATCAGCCCCAGCCATCATGCAGACCAGGCTGGCCATACCAACGTTGCGCAGCGTGGCCAGTTCGTGCGTCGCCAGGATGGTCTTCATGTGGGCTTCTCCACAGGCCATACGAAAAGCTCGCACTTCGTCGTAGAGGGCCTGCCAGTTGCCGGTCAGAACATGGGCACGCGAGATGACTATGTCGATCTCACGAGCACCGGCCCGCACCGAGGCCGCGATTTCGGCGAGCTTCTGCTCCAAAGCGATCTGGCCGGCAGGGAAGCCAGTAGAGACCGCAGCCACAGGGATCTGGGTACCGCGCAGAGCAGCCACGGCCACTGAGACCAGGTTGTGGTAGACGCAAACCGCCGCCACCTGGATGCGCTCCTCGGGAACCCCAAGCGCCTCTAGTAGCTCGCTGCGCACAGGATGACGCGCTTTGGCACAAAGCCGGCGCACGGTGCCAGGCGTATCGTCCCCGGCCAGGGTAGTCAAATCCAGGCAGGTGATGGCTCGCAGCAGCCAGGCAGCCTGCCATTCGCGTTTGACAGTGCGGCGCGTCGGCAGGGTGGCTGCCCGGCGCTCGACCGCGCTGCGATTGACGTGCACTTCGCGCAGCCAGCCCAGATCGAGCGGCACACCTGGATTACGCTCATCCCGCGGCTGCTCTTCTTGCTCCTGCGGCATCACCGGCGGCTCGGGGCGCGCACCCACGCTCTGCTCTTGCGCCTCTGGCACTCTTTTAATCGTAGTCACTGCTCTTCCCCCATAACATTGGCGGGCGCCACTTGCAGGCCAGCGCTGCTCCAGACAGGCCCTCACTGGACACGCTAGCACCGACAGTGGCCCGGCCTTAGTCGAAGGCCCGCTTCACTTCAGCTCCCTTCGCTTCTTTGCCCTCTATCATCTTGCACGAGCCAGGCTTTGTCAAGGTGCTGCTCACTTGCTCGTCTGTCGCGACGCTTCGGAGAAAGGTCAAGGTGAGGGCGAAGCAGCCGAGGGGATGACCGGCAGGACCAGGGCCGAGGGATGAGCGCGGTCGTGGTAAATGCGCTGTTCGGCCACAGCCATCTCGCTGGTCAGGCCCAACGCCGCCCCGGTATTCAGATTACGGTCGTACTTGGGGAAGGCACTAGAGCTGAGCTGCAGGCAAATACGATGGCCAGCTTTGAAGACCTGAGCCGTATTCCAGCAATCGATCTCATACTGATAGATGCGGCCCGGTTCGATCAGCGCCGGGCGCTCCATCCCTTCGCGGAAGCGGGCGCGGACCATGCCATCGCAGAGGCGCTGACGAAAGCCGTTCGGCCAGACGTCGAGGAGCATGGCCACGAAGTCGGTATCGGGCGCTGACGAGGAGGCGTACAGCTCCAGGCGCACGGGGCCGGTCACCTCCAGGTCCTCTTTGAGCGGCTCGCTGACATAGACGAGGACGTCATCGCGGCGCTGGATGGCGGCGTAATCATCGGGGCCACCGATCTGCGTAGAGGTTGGCTCAGTGATGAAAGGCATGGGCCGAGCGGGATCGTAGCGGTAGCTGTCATACGGCTCATCAGCTACGGGAGGCTCTGTAGAGAGGTGCCCGTCACCAAAACGGCTGTTGGCAGCCCCGCCGCTGTGCAGGTAGAAGCGCGTCCAGCGCGTACGCGCCAGGGGCCACTCCTGCTCATCGCGCCAGTAGTTGGCTCCCATGATGAAAAGGCGCACCGGTGCCGGTTGCGGCTCCTGGCGTCGCCCTTTGAGGAAGCGATCGAACCAGCGTCGTTCTTCGGCATCGAGATCGATCAGAGCCTGGGGACCAAAGTCGATCTCTCCTAGCTTGCGGCTCGTGTTCACCTGGTGCCCCCAGGGACCCATAAGCAGGCGCTGATTGGCACGAGCCTCGGGCGTGGCGGCGCACGTAGTCATGCCGATGTAGTTAAGAGGGGTACCAATCTGCTCGTCATCGTACCAGCCGGAGATATGCAGGACCGGCACGGTCAGCTCCTCAAAGCGGCGCTGGTAGCAGAGAGGTAGCCAGTAGTCATCAAGTGCGGCATGAGCGATCTGCTCACGCCAGTGGGGATTGAAGCGCCCGGCGCGCTCATCCATAGTGAGCAGGGGAAGATGCCAGTAGACCTGCTCCCAGTCAACCAGCTCCATTGGCTGAGTGACGCGCCCGCTGACGTAGTGTTCCCAGCAGAGATGCATGGGACTGGGAAGGCCAGTCGGTATTTCAACAAAAGGATCGGAGGGCGCGACCAGCACCACCATCGCCTTGAGGTGGGGCGGCTGCTCCAGAGCCGCGAGCCACTGAATGCGGCCCGCGTAGGAGGCGCCCAGGGTGCCTACATTGCCATCGCACCAGTCCTGGGCGGCACACCACTCGATGGCATCGTAGCCGTCAGGCCCCTCGTGGCGATAGGGAATGAACTCACCGTCGGAGTCGCCGCGTCCTCGCACATCCATCGCCACAAAAGCATAGCCATAGCGCACAAAGGCCAAAGCCCGCTGAGCTATTTGGGCCTGGGCTTTCAAATAGGGTGTGCGCAGGAGGATGGCCGGCCACGGCCCCTTTCCCTGGATTGGCAGATAGACATCGGCGGACAGCGTGACACCATCGCGCAGCGGGACGCGACGATTGAAGAGCACGCGCGCCTGATTCGACACCGAGAGAGGCATCGCTGCGTGTCCTTTCTGGCCTGCTGTACTGTGGCCTGATAGAGCCGCTGGCGCTCCGCAGCGGCAGGCTCGCCTCCGGAGCGCCAGTTAGATGAGAGAAGAGAAGAACAGAAAGCGCGCTATGTTTCTCCCCACCCCAGCGCTCAGGCGGGGAAGCTCGCCTTCTGTTGGGCATGGAAGGGGGCTAGAGACTCATTGGCGGTCACGCTTCCCTCCAGACGCGCGACCAGCTCAGCGAAGTGGCTCCCGGCGAGAGCCAGCACCATCTGCGACGGCTCCATACCCACATAGGTGCGCGCCCCCACGCAGCCGAAGCTGAGCGAGGGCTGGCCCGTACGCAGCGTACGGGGAATGATGCCACAGGTCGGACGCCCAAAGGCGAGCTGGCCCCCTTCCAGCCAGTTGACCGCTCCTTGCGCCTCGGCCACCAGCATCGCCTGCTGAGCATTCAAGAGTGCCAGCACGATATCCGGCTCCAGCGGGAAGCGATCGAGACGTCCATAGACAATGGCCGCGTGCTTCTTCTCCACGACCGGCAGACCGCGCAGCTCTTCGGGCGCGAAGTAGCCGACGTTCGCCATTGTCTGCACGAGAGAGCGCCCCCGCTCGTCCAGAGATTGGGGGGAGAGAAAGCCCATAGTGATCATGCCGATGGGACACTGCTGATGATCACTGGCAGTCGCATAAAAGACGCCCTGCTCGGCCAGGCGCCAGAAAGTACAAGCCGAAGGAACACCTGTCGTCGTACGCTCAACTCCCAGCGGGACCTCATCGACGAAGGCTAGCCCCACCGGGGGCCGGACCAGCCCCAATAAGGACGAAAAACGCTCTACCACATTGCGATCAATCACACAAAACCGTCCTTTCTAGCAACAGGCAAGCAAGGCCAGAAACAGAAACGCCTGAGCTGCTCTGCTCATGCTCAGTGATCGGCGAACAGCTAGCCCCACCCAGGTCTTTCCCTCAAAGCGTTCGATGGGCGCGGGCAGAGAGACCCTTGAGCCAATTCCGCTGGCCCGCCGTCGGCGCAAAGTCCGGATAGCGCAGGCGCTGGGCCATATTGTAGAGAAACTGACGCTCGTTGTCTTTGAGCGCGATGCGTCCGCTCTCCAGGAGCGCCAGCAGCTCCTGAACCTGATCGCGCATGAGGGCCAGCTCCGAGGCCGAGGGCCGCGCCTCGTCGTCCGCTGCTCGCCGTTCGCTCCTGCTCTGATCGGCTCCGCTCCTGGCCCTAGAACGGGCCTCCGGCTGCTGCGAGCGCAGCCACTGCTCGTAAGCGGCGCGATCATCCTGCCAGGCGCCCAGACCGGCCAGCTCATCGGCACGCTCATTGAGAGCCTGCCCGGCATGACCGCGTACCCAGCCAAAGGACAAAGGCGCCGTACGGTGGTTGACCAGCCAACGGAACAACTGCCAGAGGTCGGGGTTCATTCGGGCCTTGTAGTCGCCCGTCGCCACCTTGATCGTGTACTGACTGTCGCTCCAGATCTTGAGCGGGCGATCCGGCGGGGCCAGGCTCAGGGCCGCCAACAAAGCCGCAATCTCAGCTCGATTGTTGGTTGTTGTGGCCGAGGGCGGAATATGCCCGTGGGCCTCGATGCGCTCAGCAGGGACCTCGTTCAGCGGCACATCGAGCCGCTCAACCGGCACCAGGATAGCACTCCAGCCGGCAGGGCCACCCGGGTTCTTGATGCAGGCTCCATCGGTATAGGCTACGACCGCCGGCTTCCGCCTGAGAGCCGAGCGTACTGCCTCTGCCGAAAAGCCGGCCAGCGCCTCTTTGACTGAACGCCACTCCAGCGATTCTGTCTCCTGACTCACTCACTGCACCATTCAACCTGATAATCATGACCGCGCCCACTCGCCTCACTCCCACGTCAGTCGCTCACCATCCAGGTCGGGTTGAAATTCAACCCTACGCGCCTAGAGAGAGGAAGGGGCAACGGCTGCCATTAGACGATGGCTAACACTATGGCCCCATGATACGGCCCCAGATGGCCCGCCGTCAAGCAAACGGTCGTCGTAGAGAGCGACCGGGCCAGGCAGGATCGTCAGAGGACTGTCAGGCGATTGGCGACTCTTTCTCTCTGCGCTCAGCGATGAAGGGCCGCCAGGGCTTCCAGCAGGCCCAGCAGCAGCGCGGCGCCCAACAGAGGCCAGGAGGGAGGCACGCTGGCCCGACGCTGCCTCAGCCCTGGCGCCAGCTCCAGCGGCGGATGAAACCAGCGGCGCGCCACTGGCCGCTGCAAGCCCCAGGCAATCAAGGGCGACAGTCCGCCCAGCGTTAGCAGGGTTACCAGGGGCCAGTAGTTTCCTACGCGGGCATCGAGCCAGAGCGTATAGATACTGGCCAGACCTGCCAGGGCGAGCAGCGTATTGAGCGCCACCTGCACGGAACGCGCCCAGGGAAGGCCACGGCGCACCCCTTCGCCGCACAGCAGCAGCAGCAATACAAAGGGGAGAGCGGCGAGCAGGGAGAGCAGCGCATTGAGGGTGGGCGAGAGCCAGGGCAAGCGCAGCGAAGGAGGAAGCCCTAGCCAGCGCCCCAATAGTGGCATCGCCAGCAGTTGTACCAGCAGGCTCCAATCGAAGAGCACCGCCAGCGTTACCACGCGCGGAGGTCGCAGCGACTCCTCTGGTTGACGGGAAATGGATTGCTGCGGGCCAGGAGATATCTCCTGCACCAGGTTTCCTCCTTCGCTCCAGATATGCTCTATTCGCCGATCCTATGTCCTGGCCCAACACAGTCCAGGCATGCTTGTCCTGCTTCAGGCAGGCCCCGAGCCGAGCCGGGCCACCAGCAGGACGAGCATGCCGAAGCGGGCAGAGAGAGCTAGCGATGAATCAGAGCCTTGACCGCCTGGGCAATATGGTGGGCATCGATACCGGCCTCCTCCAGCTGCTCCATAGGCTTGGCGGAGCCGGGCATCTCCTGGACAGCCAGCTTGACCACACGCGGCAGCGGCCCAGCGCGCTGCGTAAAGGCCTCCAGCACCGCCTCACCCAGACCACCTTCCGGCCAGTGATCCTCGACTGTCACAATGCACTGCTTCGTCTCATCGGCAGCCTGGAAAAGCGTCTCCTCATCGATCGGCTTGATCGAATAGGCATCGATCACTCGCACCAGGATGCCCTCGGACTTCAGGTACTCATAGGCCTTGAGGGCCTCGTGAACCGTGATGCCAGCCGCCACGATCGTCGCCTGGTCGTTCTCCGAGCGGCGCAGCACCTTGCTGCCGCCGATGGGGAACTCGTCATCGGGACTGTAGATCACAGGTGTCTTCTCGCGCGTTGTGCGCAGATAGACGATCCCGCCATGCTCTGCCATCTGGGCCACCAGCTTCGCCGTCTGGTTAGCATCGCAGGGATAGAGTACCGTGCTGCCGAAGATGGCCCGCATCATGGCCAGGTCCTCCAGGCCCATCTGAGACGGTCCATCCTCGCCGATCGAGACCCCAGCATGCGAGCCACACAGGCGGATATTGGCACGCGAGATGGCTCCCATGCGGATAAAGTCGTAGGCGCGTGTCAGAAAGGCTGCGAAGGTCGACGCGAAGGGGATGCGCTGGCGGACACTCATGGCGATGGCCGCAGCGACCATCTGCTGCTCCGCAATGTACTGCTCAAAGTAGCGCTCGGGGTAAGCCTTGGCGAACTCCTCAGCGTAGGTCGAGTTGCTGACCTCACCATCGAGGGCTACCACCTCGGGATAGGCGGCGCCCAAAGCCTTGAGGGCATCGCCATAGGCTTTGCGCGTGGGTACTTCCTGGCCACTGGCGTAGCGCGGCAACTCCAGAGGCTTGCGCTCCGCGGCAGCCGGCTGCAGATTCTCGGGCTTCTGCACCGTAAAGATCTGGCTGCGCACATGGGGCAGCTCGGCCAGAGCCTTCTCCTCCTGTTCCTTGCTGAGAGCCTTGCCATGCCAGCCCTCGGCGTTCTCCAGGAACGAAACCCCTTTGCCCTTCACGGTACGGGCGATGATCAGCGTCGGCGCCCCTTCCGCCTTCATAGCCTGGGCATAGGCGCGATCGATCTCCTCGTAGTTATGTCCATCGATGACCAGTGCTCGCCAGCCGAAGGCTTCAGCCCGCTCAGCGTAGGCCGCTGTATTCCAGCCCAGCATCGTTTCGCCGCGCTGGCCCAGGCGATTGCAGTCGAGAATACCGATCAGATTATCCAGCTTATAGTGAGCGGCGTGCTCGATGGCTTCCCAGATGGAGCCTTCGGCCATCTCGCTATCTCCCAGCAGCACCCAGACGCGATATGGCAGCTTATCCAGATACTTGCCGGCCAGCGCAATTCCCACACCGATCGGCAGACCCTGACCCAGGGAGCCAGTCGCCACCTCCACCCAGGGCAGGACTGGCGTCGGATGCCCCTCCAGCCGGCTGCCACGCTTGCGCAGGGTCAGCAACTCCTCGTCGGTAATGGCGCCCGCCGCTTTGTACATAGCGTAGAGCAGCGGCGCCGCATGGCCCTTGGAGAAAATCAGGTGGTCGTTGTTCGGATGGTGTGGATTGTCAAAGTCGTAGCGCAGATAGCTGACCAGCAGGACTGCCATCAAATCGGCGGCAGAGAGCGAGGAGGTCGGATGCCCCGAACCCGCCGCGGTCGTACAGCGAATACTATCTACGCGCAACTGCTGAGCAAGGTTGGTCCATTGCTCGACCTGAGTCTGTGCCTGAGTTGTCGTCATCAGCCAATCCTCTTGCCTTCCTTATGTGTGTTCATCGTTCTCTTGCTACTCGACGAATACGGTTCTATTGTAGGACAACTGCCCCCCTCGGGCAAGCTGATGTTCCTTCGTTCGCTCACACTGCTGCGCCGCAGGAGACGCCCAGCTCTCGATCTCCCTCCCTGAGCTGGAGCTGGTGCGCCCGCCTGGGCCTGCACTCTCTTCTGTGAAGAATTATAGTGCTTCCCTGCACCGGATCGCTTCACTGAGATGGGGGTCGGCCTGCTCACTCAAGCCAGGCCCGCGCCCTCCCTCCCTGCCTGGTTCTCTGACCAGGCCGCTGTTCTGGTCAGATCAGCGTCAGGAGCGGCGGCCAGGATCACGACCTTGAGCGCCTCGCCTGGTTGGGCCACAAGACGGAAGGCTTGCGCCGCCTCAGGCAGGGGGAAACGATGAGTGATCACGCTCTCGGCACGGATTCGACCAGTGGCCAGTAAATCAAGAGCCTGCCGCGTCTCATAGGGTCCGGCAGAGTAACTGGTGCGCAGCGTGATCTCGCGGAAAAACAGTTCATTGGGCGTCACAGGTAGCTGCTCCTCCGGTGGAGGCGGAGCAAAGAGCAGCACCGTTCCCCCCGGTCCCACTAGCTCCAATCCCTGACGCATGGCCTGCACCTTCGACGGCGTGACGATGACTACATCGGGTTTGCGCCCGTCGTTGGCGGCAAGCACGCGCGGCAGAAGCGGCTCCCCCTCTGGATCAAAGGCCAGATCAGCCCCTACCTCTAAGGCCCGCTCGCGCCGATAGGCAATCGGGTCGACAACCATTACACGGACAGCCCCCCTCAACCGCGCCAGTTGGGCAAGCATGATGCCATTGCTGCCCGCTCCCAGAATGAGGACCCGATCGCCGGCACGCAGCATGGCGCGCTCAATACCGCGAATACAGCAGGCCAGCGGCTCAATCAAAGTAGCCGCCTCGAACGAGAGCGAGGCGGGTAACAGCAGAACGTCGCGCTCAACGTTGGGAGCGGGAACCCGAATATATTCGGCCAGGCCGCCGGGATCGAGACGCGTCGCGCGAAAGGTCGGGCACTGCGAGAAGGCGCCGCGTTGACAATAGTGGCAGACCATGCATGGCACGTGATGATGTACAAAGACGCGGTCGCCAACCTTGAACTGCGCTACACCCTCCCCAACAGCTTCAACGACGCCTACCGGCTCGTGACCAGGATAGAGCGGGGCCCGCGGGCGCATATACCACTCCATGACATCGCTGGCGCAGATGCCACAGGCCACGAGCCGCACCAACAGTTCGCCGGGGCCGATGGTCGGCTGCGGCAGCTCCACGACCCGCACATCCTGATTGCTGTGATATTCAACGGCACGCATAACGCTCGTTCGCCCCCGCCCGCTCATCTTTTGGCCGGGACGACACACAGGAAGCCGAAGGCTTCGTCGCCCAGGGCAAAGAATTGATGAACCTCGTTGCCCGGAATATAGATGGCATCGCCCGCGCGCACCTCGTGCTCTTCATCACCCAGACGCAGGCGTGCCCGCCCATGCAACACATAGACGCCATGATCATGGGCATGCTGGTCCAGCGAGGTATGCCCACCCGGCTGTACAGCAAAATAGCGCAGATGGAAGTTCTGCGCTCCTTCATCGTTACCGATCAGGATCTGGCGCGTTGCATCTTTGGCCCGGCTATTCTCCGGTCCATAGGCGCGCACCGGCACGCCTTCCCAGCGTAGCTCTCCATGCTCCTGAGACTGGAGACGATGGATCACACCCATGCAAATCTACTCCTCTTGCACAGCTTAACAGCTCGTCACATGACCAGCAAGCAGCTCGCGGCTCTCATAGCACGACTCGCCCCAACCAGTGGGCACAAGCCATCAGTCAGTCAGTCAGAGGAAGAGGACAGGCGGACTGCTTCGACTGACTCGGTGCTGCGTCACTGCCGCCGTCAGCGGGCATGAGACTCTGCTTGTCTGCCTGCCTACCCGGCTGTCGGCTCGCCTCTCTCTGGTGCTGCCGCCTGCCCGGCCTACGCTATAGATTCTAGCATATGCTGCAGCTCGGCGGCGGTCTCAGCCTGCAGGAGGCGCTGAGCCTGCTCCTGCCAGTAGGCCAGGGGTTGACGCGCGAGCCGCTCCTTGACAGCCAGCAGCGCCGGCGGGTTCATGCTCAGCTCACGTACACCAAGGCCGACCAGGAGCGGACCGATCAGGGGATCGCCCGCCAGTTCGCCGCAGACGGCCACCAGGCGCCCATGTTGCTGGCCAGCCCGCGCCACCTGGGCAATGGCGCGCCAGACCGCTGGCTCTAAACGTCCGAAGAGCGAGGCCACGCGCCCATTGGTGCGATCGACTGCCATAACGTATTGATAGAGATCATTGGTGCCGATGCTAAAGAAATCCACCGCGCGCGCCAGCACATCAGCCATCAGCGCGGCAGCGGGTGTCTCCACCATGATGCCGACCGCCGGCCTCGGCGTGAGCCGTAGCCCCTGCCCCTCCAGCTCGGCGAGTACCTCCTCAGTGAGAGCACGCAGGCGTCGCACCTCTTCCAGAGTGGCAATCATAGGAAACATAATCTGCAGCGTGATGCCCGTAGCCTGAGCGGCGCGCAGCAAAGCCCGCAGCTGCTGGCGCAGCAGCTCCTCATGGCAGAGATGAATGCGCGCCCCGCGCAGGCCAAGGGCCGGATTGGCCTCTTGCAGAGAGCCAATGAGGGCCTCCAGCGCCGGGAAGGGCTTGTCGGCGCCGGCGTCCAGCGTACGGGCAATAATAGTCTTGCCCTGCGGCTGCCCGGCAGCGAAGGCGCGGAAGAGACGTCGATAGGCCGCTTCCTGCTCCTGCTCGTCGGGGAACTGCTCCCGACCTCCAAAGAGAAACTCGGTGCGCAGCAGGCCGATACCCTCGGCACCCTGCTCTGCAGCCTGCCTCGCTCCTTCCTCATCGCCTACGTTAGCAAAGATGGCCACCGGTACGCCATCAGCGGTAGCCCCTGAGCGTCCGCGCCAGCGTTCGCGTTGCTGCTGTTGCTCTTTTCGCTCTTTTTGCTGCAGATCAATCTTTTGCAGTATTTCCCGTTCCTGCTCAGGTGTCAAGTTGAGATAGAGCAGGCCACGCCCGCCGTCCAGAGCAATACGCTGGCCGGGTGTCAGCTGAGCGAAGAGGTCGGGAGAGAGGCCGCTGACAGCGGGAATTTCCAGAGAGCGGGCGATAATGGCGGCGTGGGTTGTCGGGCCGCCGAACACCGTACAAATACCGGCCACAAGCTTTGGATCGAGAGTAGCGGTATCAGAAGGTGTCAGATCATCGGCAACCAGGATCACTGGCTCGTGCACCCTCTCGGCCTGGGGAAGCAGGGAGCTAGCAGGGGTGCCCGAGAGCAGGCGCAGCACTCGCCCGGTGGCGTCGCGCACATCGCTGGCGCGCGCCGCCAGCAGTTCATCATCGAGGGCAGCCAGGATCTGGGCATTCTCTTCGGCGACCTCGCGCAGGGCCTGCTCCGCTGGCAGGCCTTGCTGACTGATGCGTTCAATGGCGGCATCCAGGATTTCAGGGTCCTGCAGAATCAGCTGATGGGCCTCAAAAATAGCGGCCTCTTCCTTGCCCACCGTGCGCGCAACCTGAGCGGTCAAAGCCTGCAACTCGGCCACAGCCTGCTCGACCGCTGTGCGCAGGCGCTGCTGCTCCTCGGCTACCTGCTCCGGCGTCAGCCTGCGGCCTTTGTCTGCAGCCGTCGGCTGAGGTTGGGACTGCTGTTGCAGGGCCGGAGAGCGGTAGAGCCAGACCGGCCCAAGAGCGAGGCCGGGCGAGAGCGGAACTACGCGAAGCGGAAGTGGGGCCGAAGATGGGGAAGGAGTGGGCGCCTGGAATGTCTGTTCATGCTCAGACACAGTGACTCAACCTCCTGAGAATCGCAGCCGCGGATGATGCCAACCCTACGGCGGGTAGGCGATGGATGGGCGCGCCTGGCGCTGCGCGTGGGCATCGGTGCCAAACTGAAATGATGTTCCTATTATCCGGCAAAAATGCGGGGGCTGCAAGAGCAAGGTCTGCCCCGTCTTCCCAACAGGAAGGGGGGAGAGCCGGCCCCATGCAGGCCGGCGTCGCTGGCTCCAGAGTGCCCGACAGATTCTCTGTCTGTTTACAGAACAGGCAGCAACGATATATACTCCTCAGCGAAGCCACCAGGAGGCGACTTCATACGAGAGTCGGGAGGAACCAATGCCGGGCAAACGCCGCGCCATCGTTATCCACAGTCCCCATTCGGGACGGGCACCGCAGCTTGAAGAAGCCCTGAAGCTATTGCAAGAGGCGGACATCGAGCTAGTGAGAGTTGAGCCAATTACGAATTTAAATGAGTTACCATCGCAGGGGAGCACCTGGCTTGCTCAGGGCATCGACCTGGCCATTGCCGCAGGAGGGGACGGCCTGGTTGGAGGAATGATCAGGCATGTTATCAAAGAAGGGCCGCCGCTGGCCATCCTGCCACTGGGTACGGCCAACGACACAGCCCGTTCGCTAGCCATTCCCCAGGACCTGCCTGGTGCCGTCGAGGTAATCGTGGGCGGCCAGGAGGCGGCGGTCGACGTCGGCATGGTCCTCCCGGCGACAGCCTCCTCCTCGGCCTCTGGCACTGGAGGCGAGGAGGCCGAGAGCGACTACTTCTGTCATACCCTCACTATTGGGCTTAACGTTGAATTCGCACGTCTTGCAACCAGCAGCGAGATGCGCGAGCGCTTCGGCGCCATGACCTACCCGCTGGCGGCGCTGGAGGCTCTGCGCGCGCACGAACCGCTAGAGGTGGTTCTCGACTTTGAGGAGCCTTCTGGATCTCTTGCTGCTCAACAGCAGTGCCAGGGCCAGGCTCAAGCAGCGGAGGAGCTCCGCTATCAGGTGCTGCAGGTCGCGGTGATCAACGCCCCCGTTTTTGGCGGCCCGCTTCAGTTGAGCATTCCAGGCGCCAGCGTTACCGATCACCTGCTCGATATCGTCGTGGTCCAGGGACTGGACTGGAAGGAAATTGCGTCGGCCATCGGCCAGCTTTTCGCTGGCGGCGAGAGCGAGCAGGGCCAGGCGAGCGAAGGAACGACTGGCAACCCCGCTGAGCTGATGGCCTTGCCGGGCTTGCATCACTGGCGGGCCACCGGTGTCACTATCAGCACTCCCGCGGGACCCTGTGAGGTGACGCTGGATGGCGAGGTCAAAGGGAAGACCCCCATCACGGTACGCATCGCCCCCGAGCGCCTGCGGGTCCTGGTGCCCACAACCTGGCAGGCTCAGACTGCCGAGACCGGCACATGAGCGGGACAGGCCGGGCCGACGCTGAGGTGAGGACGGGCAGGTGAACTGCCTGGCGATACCATTACTTACCATGCAAAGAGCACAGCACCAGACCAGACAACGGAGGCGCTGTCGCCGCTGATCAGATGGTGGCCGTGACCTGTTGTTGGTTGTGCCCGGCGGCGCCGGCTGCTCCCATCCACAAGGAAGGCAACCGTCCAGGTGCAGGCAGGAGCAGAGAGGAGGCCGCCGGCAGAAGAAGGGAGTGAGCAACGATGCGTATCGTTTCCTTGCTTGCCAGCGCCACGGAAATGGTGGCCGCCCTTGGTTGCACCGAGCAACTGGTGGGGCGCTCCCACGAGTGTGACTATCCGCCCGAAGTCCAGCACCTGCCAGCCCTGAGCCGTCCGGTGATTGACATCAATACCAACAGCGCCGGCATCGATGCCCAGGTCCGCCAGCTGGCCGGCACGCGTCGGAGTGGAGACGAGGCGGCCCTCCAGGCGCTCAGCATTTACCAGATCGACGTTGCCCGCCTCCAGGAGCTGCAACCAGACGTCATTTTGACACAAACTCAGTGCGAGGTCTGCGCCGTCAGCGAGCGCGATGTCAGCGAGGCCGTGCGGCAGCTTACCGGACTGCAGCCGCGCATCGTCTCGCTGGCTCCTTATCGCCTCAGTGATGTCTGGGAGGACCTGCGGCGTGTCGGGGCCGCCCTCGGACGTCTGGCAGAGGCTGAGGCTCTGATCGCCAGCTATCAGCAACGCCTGGAGAAGCTGCGCCAGCGCTGCGTCCGCCTGAGCGCCGAGCGCGGCCAGGCTCCCCGTGTGGCTGTCCTGGAATGGCTTGATCCGCTGATGGGAGCCGGCAACTGGACGCCTGAGCTGATCGCTTATGCTGGCGGCGAGCCAGTCTTGAGCGCCAGCGGGCAACATGCGCCCTGGATTGGCTGGGACGAGCTGCGCCAGGCCGATCCAGAGGTGCTGATCCTCTCACCGTGTGGCTTCGATGTGGAGCGCACGCGGCAAGACGCCGCTCTGCTTCAACAGCACTCCGCCTGGTCGGAGCTGCGCGCTGTGCGCGAGGGACGCGTGTATCTCATCGATGGGAACCATTACTTGAATCGCTCCGGGCCTCGCCTGGTCGAGTCGGCGGAACTGATTGCCCGGGCGCTATGGGGGGAGCAGGCGGGAATACCGCTGCCGGCAGAGGGCTGGCAGCCTTGGCGTTAAGGGTCGCCCGTCAGCCAGCAGTGGAGCAAAGAAAGACAATTCAGGGCCGTCCTCCAGGGCTTGCCCGCCGCCCCAACAGGGCCTTCTTGATCGGGGAGCGGGTAACGTCCTCACCCGAGTGGCTTTGGACCAGCCCGCGCAGGGCAAGACAGAAGGCGACAAGCACCAGAGGCGGCCCTTTGCTGTGTTCTCTTAGCTCCTGTCGCTGGCGAGCGCACCAGAGGCAGGCGCAAGAGCCAGAGCGCCAGTTGACTGGCACTCGCTACGATTGCTCGCCCCGCCTGGGCGCGGAAGCCCAGAAAATAACGACCACAAAGAGGGCGAACAGCAGCACCAGGAACCCCATCAGGCCGTCAACGATGGGGGCCAGGCTGAACTGGAAGAGGCCGGCGGCGGCAAAGAGTAGGACGATACAAATCCCCACGATGGGGAAGAGAAAGAGCCAATTGTAACGCCGCGCTGGATCGGCAGCCCGCCGGCGCCGGCTCGGTAGCGGTGTATAATCAGACTCCAGTGGCTCCATGAAACGCCTTTCTACGGCAGCGAGCGCAGGCCGCGCCACCAGGGACTGGCATCTTGTCCAGCCCGCGCCGTCGACTTGCGCCCGCAGCGGATGATTTCATCACTCAGCTCAGTTCCTGGTGAACCAGCGGAGCCAAATGGGTAGCCTCGTGCTGAGGACTCCTCTCGTTCGGTTCACCGGCCCTTATTATAGTGCCTCCCGAGCGGGAAAGCAACTCTACCGACAGCCAGCTGGCAGCCGGTGCAAAGGATCAAGCAACTCGGCATGGAGCCTGTGACCCAGCCCCAGCCTGTGCTAAGAGGTACGGCGACGACCGGACTCGGGGGCACAGCGAAGCGAACGCCTGACCGAAATAAAAGGCAGCGGGCGCAAACGGTTCAGATAGCGACGCAGCTCCAGGGCGTTGACATGATAGGTGGAACCCTTGACCGTGGCCGGGATTCGGCCTTCAGCAATAGCAGTACAGAGGTCGGCAATGGTCAGGACACGCTCTGACATGAGGTACCTCCCAGGGGACTGTGCACTCACAGCCGGCCAGTCTCATCGGCTCGCCGCCCGCTGTGTGCCTCTTCCTCACACCTCTCCTCTTTCCTTCCCCCATGTGCGTCAGCGAGCCAGGCCCAACCTACTCTCATCTAGCCACACGCACCATTACCGGCGTCGGTTTCAGTGCATTCACTCCATCTATTAAGAAAAACACGGCAAACGCACACTTTATTTCCATAACAAGGCGTGACATTGCAAAAGCAGGCTACAAGAAAAGCAGTAGCTACTGCTGCTCCACCCGCCCATGAAGAACAAGCTGGTCCTCACGCTCGCTCGTCTCCCTTACCAGCGGCCTCAGCCCGTCTGTCTGGGGCGGCTCCGGCCCAAGGGAAGCCGTTGCCCTGCGCTGGGAGGCGAGGCCGGCATCGACGGGAGCAGCGGGAAGATAGAGAGTAAAGCAACTGCCTTCCGAGAGCACGCTGGTCGCCGCCACACTGCCCTGCATGGCCTCCACCCACTCCTTCACCAGCGCCAGCCCCAAGCCGCTGCCGCTGCCATCGCGGCGCAGCTTACTCGAAGCCTGATAAAAGCGCTCCCAGATACGCGGCAGCTCCTCGGCAGGGATACCCTCGCCCGTATCGCGTACCTGGATCACCACCTTATTCTCCTCCTGGGAGACTGCCACGGCCACAATGCCACCCGGCGGCGTATGGCGGATACCGTTGTGCAGCAAGTTCTGCAGCGCCTGAGCGAGTCGCTCGGGATCAGCCAGGGCCAGCGGTCCCGTTGGCGGCGTCTCCGCCACCACCTGCACCCGTCCACTCTGCCAGGCCAGCGGCGCGCGGGCGGCCACCAGGCGGCGCGCCAGCTCACCCACATCGGTCGGCACGCAGCGCAAGGTCAGGCGCCCGACCTCGGCGCAAGCCAGAGCAAAGAGGTCCTCGACCAGCCGCTGCAGGCGCAGCACCTCAGCCTCCATCACCTCCAGATCTCGTGGCAGGGATTCCGGCAGCTCGCCACGATCCAGGCGACGCAGGGCAGCCTCCAGATAGCCGCGTACCGTAGCCACAGGCGTACGCAGTTCATGAGAAACAGCGGCCACCAGCTCGCGCTGGGTCTTGAGCAGCCCGGCCACCGTATCGCGCTCCTGCTTCAGCTCGCGCAGGGCCCGCTCCAGCTCGGCTGCCATTGCGTTAAAGTCGGCCTGCAGCTGGGCAACCTCATCCTCGCCCTCGACAGGCACGCGCACCCCATAGTTGCCCAGGCGCAAGGCATGAGCCGCCTCGGCCAGCGCGCGCAGACGGGCCGTAGTCCGGCGGACCACCAGATAGGAAAAGAAAGCTGTCGGGGGAATCACCGCCAGTAAGGCGATGAACGACACCAGCCCAAGCATCATCGTGACCGAGATGAGCAGGGCCAGATCTTTCACGTTGGAGAGGGCCAGCAGATCGAAGAGGAGAATGAGCAGCCCCGCCGCCAGCAGGACCATCACGGCGTGAGCGTGAGTCAAGGCCCACAGCAGTTGTCTGCGCCGCAAACGGCTCCAAAGGGATAACAGGCGCAGAAAGCCACGCCAGACAATATAACCAACCAGAGCGACTGGGGCCATTCCCAACAAAACCAGAGGGAACGCGGCCAGTCTGGGAAAGAAGAACGTGGCCCCCAGCCGATGCCCCAGACTCAGCAGGAGAAAGGGCAGCCCACAGAGCAACAAGATAAGCAGCAGCCCCCAGGCCAAATCGCGCGCCCAGCTCCGCCACCGGGGTGGGGGTCCGACCTCGGCGCGCAGCGCAAAGTAGCCCAGTCCGAAAGGCGCCAATAGCAGCAGGCTAAACTCACGTCCCGTCTCCGTAGCAGACGTCAGACAGATGAAGCCGCACAGCAGCGAAGCAAACAAGACAGCTTCAAGCAGAGCGCGTCTGCGCCTGGCCCTCAACCAGAGGCTCGCCCATCTTTCTTTCATTGCTCTCCTCCCGCCCTTGAGGGGCTATGCGCACGCCAGCGATAGCCAACGCCCCAGACTGTTTCGATGGCCTCGCCCAGCGCTCCCAGCTTCTTGCGCAGGCGCAAAACGGTATTATCTACAGAGCGATCGCCGCCGACATAGCTCTCTCCCCAGACCGTATCAAGGAGGTAAGCGCGGCTGAAGGCGCGTCCGGGACTGCGCAGGAAGAGATGAAGGAGTTCAAACTCAGTCGGACTGAGATCAAGCGGTTGGCCATCCAGGGTCACTAGATGGGCCTGGGCGTCGAGACAGAGCGGTCCATCGATAAGGGGTCGCTCGGCCCGCGCCAGATCCTGCTGCAGCATCTGCTGAATCAGCTCGGCACGGCGCAGGAGCGCATGCACTCGCGCCAATAGCTCCCGCATGCTAAAAGGCTTGGTCAGGTAATCGTCGGCCCCTAGCTCCAGACCTACCACGCGATCGGTCTCCTCACTTCGTGCCGTCAACATGAGCACGGGGGTGGGCGCTTGCTGGCGCAGGCGGCGCAGCACCTCCAGGCCATCCATGCGCGGCAGCATCCAGTCCAGAATGACCAGCGCCGGGCGTTGCTCCTCATGCAAGCGCAAAGCCTCGACTCCATCGGGAGCATAGAGGACCTCGTAGCCATCCGCTTTCAGTTCGCGAATAATGAGCTGCGCCAGATCCTGCGCATCCTCAACGAGTAAGAGCGTTTTCATCCCCGTTCAATCAATCACTTCAATACAATCTCTCGCCGCTTCTGCCCAACCAGGGCTAGAGCCAGGCGCCCTACCAGAGGCATCAGGTAGAAGCGCCGACGGGTCGCCTGAATCATGCCAATGAGCCAGCCCGTCAGAGTCACCACCTGCAGCGTCCCCAACAGCAGCAGCCAGCAGCAGAAAGCAAGCGCATCCACCTCAGACGGAAGCCACCACAAGGAGAGGCGATCAACATAGACAGGCATCATTATCATGCATACATCGATGATTGTCACCAGTCCAAAAAAGAACAAAGATTGCAGGGCATGGAAGCGCACCAGGCGACTCCTGCCCCCGAAGAGCAGGACCAGCAGACCAGAGAGCCAGCCGCCCAGGTAACAGAGCATGCCCAAGACGGAATCGGCGTTCGTCGAGGGTGATAGCTCGTCTGAAGCTTGCTCAGTCCCAGGATGGTAGCTTGTGAGAGGCAACCACTCAGCAGCGGCTGCCTGCCTGAGCTGCTCCTGCTGCTGAACGCTTCCCTTTTCTTCATACAGGCCCTCGAAAGGAGGCCTGGTCTGCCAAACAGTGGCATAATCCTTTCTTCCGTCATCCAACACGAGAATGAGGCTCCTTTCTTCTCTCGGCGCCACAGCGACATGATCTCAGCCCAGCGAGCTCAAAGCCATGAGCACACGCAGGCTGCTAGCTATCACATGAGATGAGCTTAATCCTGAGTTGTCATGGCCGTATCTGATCTTTGTCGCAATTCTGTCGCAACCGCCTGCTAGCGACCAGAGCCAGGCGGCGCGCACCACGATGGCGCACTGAGAGAGGGAGGAGCTGAGCGTCAGGACCAGCCCGGTTGGAGAGTGGACGAGGAACGCGCAGAGCGGAGCGCCGGGGAAGCCGCCAAGAAGCGAGGCCCTAGCGGGGCGGCCCCTGGCGAATGCGGCGGCGCATTGCCTCTAACGGCCACTCCTGCCAGGTGCCCCAGCGCTCTGGCACGATATTTTCGACCCACCATGTCACTCCAACGCGGGCGTAGGCGGCCACCAGCGCGCGATCGGCCTCGGGGTCCTCGCCGGAGCTGATCCCGAAATGTACCACCTCGAAGGGGCCCGGCTGCGAGCGCAGCTGCTGCAGAGCGGCCACAATCTCGGCCATTGTCTCGGCTGAGAGCATTTCGGTCAGGGCCAGGTCGCGCCCAATAGGAATGAAACCATCCCAGCGGATCGCCCGGCGCAGCGGGGCGCGATTGGGCCACATGCCGGCCACCCAGATCGGAATCCGCGGCTGCTGACGAGGAGGGGGGAGAAAGTGCGCCTCCTGGATGTGGTAGTAGCGTCCCTCGAAATGGAAAGGCTGACCACTCCACAGCCCGTTGAGGATCGCCAGGCCCTCGTCGAGCATGGCCCCCAGCACCTTCAGGTCCGATGGCTCCCCCAGGGCAGCAAAATCGAAGTAGCCACCACCCAGGCCCACCCCCAGCACCAGACGTCCGTCCGAAAGATGATCGAGCGTCACCGTCTGACGGGCCACCTCCCAGGGACGGCGTCGCGGCAGGGGCGTCACCAGGGGGCCAAAGCGCAGGCGCTGCGTATGCAGAGCGATCGCTGTCAGCGCTACCCAGACCTCCGCCAAAGGATCGTTGGTCGGCGCCAGGGTTGTGCGCGCAATCTGATCCCAGAGAAAGAAGCCGTCCCAGCCGGCAGCTTCCGCCTCCTGGGCCAGCTCACACAGCAAACGCACATCAGCGAGGGGGCCAAAATTGGGGAGATGCAGACCGTAGAGCATCGTTCGTCAGGTAGAAGCGTTGTCTGAGGCGGCGCACGCCCGAGTCGCGCCCACGCCTGACAGCCAACGCCAAGCCAATAAAAAAGGGGTGACCGATGGGGCTCGAACCCACAACCGCTGGAGCCACAATCCAGAGCTCTACCGATTGAGCTACGGCCACCGTGTTGCTTCTTTGATTACGTGCACAGCCAGTATAGCGGAGAGTCTGTCGGCTGTCAATAGGGCAGCGGCCAAAATCAGGCGCTGACCTGCAAATACTGACAGGCCAGCGCAGTGCCACCTGTCTGTTCGCCCGCCAAAGAGCGCCTGCATGGAGCCAGGAGAGCAGCCCTGCTAACCAACTAACCACCAACGAGCTAAGGAGAAACCTCATCAAGGCGGCGCAGGCGCGTGGCCGTCCCGAACTGAGCGATCACCGCCGCCACAATCAAGCAGCCGGCAATGATCAGGAAGGTATTCAGCGGACCCAGCGTCGGAATCAGAGGCGGAATGACCAGCAGGCCCACACTCCCCCCGAGATGGCCAACGCCATCGACCAGCGCGAAGCCCGTGGCGCGCGCTCGCGTTGGATAGTGCTCGGTTGACCAGGTGTAGGTCATCGGTACCCAGAGATTGAAGCCGAAAAAGAGCACGATCGAGCCGAGCACCGCCACAGCGAAATTGCCAGCTCCGCCCAGGGCAATCAGCAGGCAGCCAATCAGGGTGAGCAGGGCCGCCACCGGTAGCCAGTACTTGCGCTCCAATAGCTCGCCAAAGGCATAGTCGAAGATGGCCACCAGCACAAAGCCCACAGAGCCAATGGCCACGATCAGACCGGCCTCCGGCGGCGGGAATTTCAAGGCCGCCAGCAGCGAGGTCAGGCCCGCCGCGATAGCATAGACCGTAATGTAGCCAATGAACCAGACGACGAAGAGGAAAATCGTGCGCAGCAGATAGAGGCGATTGCCAAAGATCTCGACATAGGGTATCCGGCCCGGCTGCGTCTCAACCGGAATCTCGGAAGGCGTGGGTAGCTCGCCAACGCGGGCCCGCGCCTGCGCCTCCATTTGCGCCACCACGCCTTCCGCCGCCTCGACCCGCCCTTGCGAGATCAGCCAGCGCGGCGACTCATGGAGCTGGAAGCGCATCAGGATGCCAATCAGCGCCAGTAAGGCCCCGATGCCGTACATCAGGCGCCAGCCGAAGGTGAAGCCAGGGCCAGCGAGAGCAAAGGGCAGTCCCAGCGGAAAAGCTTCTGGCTGGGTGGTGAGCAGCAGGCCCAGCCAGACCCCGAGGAAGGCACCCAGCGAGGACATGATAAAGATCAGCGAGGTATAGCGCGCCCGTCCCCCGCTCGGCGCCACCTCGTTGATGTAGGTATTGACAAGGGCCAGGTCCGCGCCAACACCAATGCCCGTGATGGTGCGGGCAATGATAAAGTTCACATAATCACCTACCAGAGCATTGTAGAGCGAGCCCAGCCCGGTGATGACCATCGTGACCAGCAGCATATCGCGCCGTCCGAGGCGGTCCGCCAGGGGACTGAGGATGAGGGTGCCGATGACGTAGCCCACCAGGTTGAGCAGCACTGGCAGGCCCAGGTAGTTGGCCGCTGATTGGGGGGTACAGCCCGGCACAATCTGGACACAGGTCTGGATGAACGAGACGTTGATGTCGAAAATGTCGAAGAAGGTGAAGAGGAAGCCAGCCCCGATGATGCCAATGTACAGATAGGGCAAGGCCCAGATGGGGATACGGTCCAGGCGCGCTACCACAGCAGCGGCTGTGCTGCTCGCGCCTCCCACGGGCCGCGAGGGATTGCCTGCTTCGGAAGCCATACCTGCCTCCCTCCCTGGCACAGGCGCGGCTGTCATTGCCAGCCTGCCAGTCAGCCAGAATACATTGAGCTACGTTGCTACAATTCGTTCGCTCTGGCCCGATGAGGTATGTTCCGCTGGCCCGATGGTCTATGAGCAAGCAGCCTGTTCTAGACAATTGTACCTGTGCTTCTCCCTCACTGTCAAGGGAAGGAGCGGCGAGCAGGAAGACGAGAGGCAGGTTGATCGATTCTTCCTGGGCATGTCTGGACCCGGGTGCCACTGGCAACAGGAGAAGACTTGACATCGGCTTGGCCGTGCCATACACTCCAAACAAAGGCGCTAGTAGAGCAAACAGGCCGGTTCTTTGTAGCAGAAAGGGCACGTGGCTACATGGTTCACCACACGTCAGAGGAGATCAAGAGCAACCAGGTCAGGGAGGGGGAAGCCGATCTCTCTCAGTTGCCGGAGGTTCCGCCTGGCATGCTGATTCCGGCGCCCAGCAGCACGCCGCGCAAGCGCACGCGCTGGCCGGACGCCATCGATGTGATCTTTGAGAAAGATCCTGCCTGTAACAATATTTTTGAGGCGTTGCTCTACCAGGGGCTGTGGGCCATCTTCTTTCACCGCATCGCGCATTTCCTCTATAATCTGCATATCCCCGTCATTCCTCGCCTGATCTCGCAGTTCGCGCGCCTCGTCACCGGCGGCATCGAGATACATCCGGGCGCCAAGATCGGGAAGCGCTTCTTCATCGATCACGGCGCTGGCGTAGTGATCGGCGAGACTGCCGAGATCGGCAACAATGTCATGCTCTATCACCAGGTGACGCTCGGCGCCACCGGCTGGTGGCGTCCAGGTCCTGGGCGCAAGCAGAAGCGCCATCCAACCATCGAGGATGATGTAACGATCGGCGTGGGGGCCGCTATTCTGGGGCCAATTACGATCGGGCGTGGAAGCAAGATCGGCGCAATGGCCCTGGTACTCGAATCGGTGCCGCCCAATTCCGTGGTGGCAGCCAAGCCAGCTGAGCTGCTGGTGAAGAGTGGCGAGCCTCTGGCCAAGCACGAGGAACTGACCCAGGGTTGGGAGATGGATTATCAGATTTAAGTTCGACCGCGAGCAGTGCGCCTGGTCAGGTCTGGTCTGCCGCCTATTCGACCAATCGGCTGACCGTCCTGGCTCACTTGGCCAGACCGGCCAGGCAATCTCGCTACGAAAACAGGCTCTCTCTCCCTGTTGAAGCGGGCGGGCCTGGCCTGGCACCCACCGCCCGCCCGCGTTCTTTCTTTCTTCCTTCCTTCCTCTGCCGCTTCCCGGGCCGGGTCGCTGCGACTGCCGAGCCTGGCACGCCGACCAGCTGTGGCCTCAACCACGCAGATCGTTCACCCTTCGCTGGCACTTTCCTCCCCATAGCTCGCCAGGGTTTCAATCAGCAGCTCCCAGAAACGGGGCGCATCGAGTCCGTAGCCAACGCAGGCGTTGGCCCGCCGGCCCAGCACCCCATAGACATCGCAGACGGTTCGTCCCAGGGTGTACTCGCCGCGCGTCTCGATCGCAACGTACATGCTGTGTTGGTTGACGAGGGTCGGATCGATCAGAGCCGCTACTGCACAGGGATCATGCACCGGCGGAGCCGTGAAACCAAAGACCTGACGATAGGTAGCGCCAAAGAATTCGAGCAACTGGCAGACGAAGGACGGCACAGGACGCTCAAGGCTGCGCAGGCGCTCAAGGATCGCCGGCGTGGCCAGAGCCTGATGGGTGACCTCCAGCGGGATCATAGTGATCGGGCAGCCGCTGTTAAAGACGATGGCCGCCGCCTCGGGATCGAAGTAGATGTTGAATTCGGCGGCAGGGGTGACATTTCCCAGGCCAATGGCGCCGCCCATCAAATAGAGACCTTTGAGGCGCGAGAGAATGGCAGGCTCGCGCGTGATGGCGCTGGCCACATTGGTGAGCGGTCCCGTGGCCACCAGCACCACATCGTCCGTGCTGCGCACGAGATCGATGATGAGATCGACGGCATGCTCGGGCACCGCTTCCCGCTCGGGCTCTGGCAGGGCCGGCCCATCAAGACCTGACTCGCCGTGAATATCTGAGGCATAACGCGCCTCCCGCACGAGCGGCTGCGCCATGCCCCTGGCTACCGGTACATCGCGAATGTGCGCCAGAGTGCAGACGCTGAGCGCGTTGCGCGTGGTCTTTTCCAGCGTCTGATTGCCAGCCACCGTGGTGACGGCCAGCAACTCCAGCCCCGGGTGACGCGCCGCCAGCAGCAAGGCGATCGCGTCGTCGTGCCCCGGGTCGCAGTCGAGTATGATCTTCTGCTTCTTCTCCATCGCAGTTCCCCTCTCTGTCCTATCGCAAGGGCGCGCTCTTCTTCGTCGACCGAGCACAGGAGAGTGGAAGAGTTCGGCCCGCTCAGCGCCACTCTCACCCAGAGGAGCGGCTCCAGGGCGTTGAGCGACTGCCGCTTCCTTCCTTCTTCCTGCTGCGGCAGACAGAACGATTGTACCACTTCCTCCAACAAAGGAGCGGAGTTAGACGGGAGCGAGTGGGGGCGGTCGCCGCGGCCTGCCTGTGCTCCAGCTCGTCGCCCACCTGGGGAGAGTATCTTTCGCGCGCTCCTCTTGCTATAATGGCCGCAGAACAACTCGTTTTGGGGGGTTTGCTTGACGAAGATGGCCCGCGCCAACCTGCTCATCGGCCAGTCAGGAGGCGCCACCGCTGTGATCAACGCCAGCCTGGTTGGAGCTGTGGAGGCCGCGCTGGCGAGTGAGCGGGTGGCCAATGTCTACGGCATGCTCCACGGCATCGAGGGTTTCCTCAAAGAGGAGCTGATCGACCTGGGTCGCCAGCCAGCAGAGCTGTGGCCGCGCCTGCGCGAGACGCCCTCTGCGGCCTTGGGAACCTGCCGCTATCGGCTGCGCGATGAGGATCTGGAGCATGCTTTAGCGCTGCTGCGTCGCTACGAGATCCGCTATCTGCTCTACATTGGCGGCAACGATTCGGCGGACACGCTCCATCGCCTGGCTCTCGCTGCCCAAGACCGCGGCTACGAGCTGCAGGCGATCAGCATTCCCAAAACCATTGACAACGACCTGCCACTGACCGATCACTGTCCCGGCTACGGCAGCGCCGCCCGCTTCATCGCCCTGGCAACGCTCGATTCAAGCCTCAACACGTCCTCTATTCCCTGGCACTATCCTGTCAAGATCATCGAGACAATGGGGCGCGATGCTGGCTGGCTGGCCGCGGCCTCAGCGCTGCTCAAGGAGGACGAGAGCGATCCGCCGCACCTGATCCTGGTGCCCGAGCGTCCTTTCCGCCAGAGCGAGTTTCTGGCCCGTGTCGAGGCCATCCAGCGCCGGCTGGGCTACGTCGTCGTCGTAGTGGCCGAAACGGTACGCGACGAGAGCGGGCGCTCGCTGGGCAGCCTGGGCGCTCTGGGAGTCGACGCCTTTGGCCATCCCTTGCTGAGCGGCGCAGCCCAATATCTGGTAGAATCAGTCAGAAGCCAGCTCGGTCTGCGGGCACGCTTCGATAAGCCCGGCGATTTGCAGCGCATGGCCAGCGCCTACGTCTCGCCGGTCGATCGCGCGGAGGCGCTGCTGGTCGGGCGCCAGGGCGTCCTGGCTGCGCTTGCAGGATACAGCGATCAGATGGTAACCTTGCAGCGCGAGGAGGGACCTGTCTATCGCTGCACGACCGGCCTGGCCCCGCTGGCCTCTATCGCCAATGAGAAGCGCTGTCTGCCAGCCGAGTATCTCGACGAAAGCGGTACGATGATCACAGAAGCATTTCGACACTATGCGCTGCCATTGCTGGGTGAGCTTCCACCGCGCTATGCGCAGCTTGCGCCCATAAAGGTCAGGTGAAAGAAAGACAATGGGGTCACTGAAACGCGCAATTCTGGTTGTACTGGACGGCGTTGGGGCCGGAGCCAATCCTGATGCCGCGGCCTACGGCGATGAGGGCGCCAGCTCGTTAGAACACTGCGCCCAGGCCGTCGGCGGGCTGGAGCTACCCAACCTGGGTCGTGCCGGCTTCGGCAACATCACGCCGATCCTGGGCACGCCGCCACGGGCCGACGCCGATGGCTCGTGGGGCCGCATGAGCGAGCAGGGAGCCGGCAAGGATAGCACCACCGGCCACTGGGAAATCGCCGGGCTGATCCTGCGCCAGCCCTTCCCAACCTATCCACATGGTTTCCCGCCCGAGCTGATCGCTCGCTTCGAGGCAGCCATTGGGCGCAAGGTCCTGGGCAACAAGCCGGCCTCGGGCACCGAGATCATCAAGGAGCTGGGCGAGGAACACCTGCGCACCGGCTATCCAATCGTCTATACTTCAGCCGACAGCGTCTTCCAGATCGCCGCTCACCAGGATGTTATCCCCCTGGAAGAGCTGTATCACCTCTGCCAGATCGCACGCTCGTTGCTGGTGGGCGAGCACGCTGTGGGACGCGTCATCGCTCGCCCCTTCACCGGTACGCCCGGCCACTTCGTGCGCACCGAGCACCGGCGCGACTTCTCGCTGCCCCCCACCGGCCCTACACTCCTCGACCATCTGCAGGCCCGCGGCTATGCCGTCATTGGCCTCGGCAAGATCGAGGATCTCTTTGCCGGACGGGGCCTGACCGCCAGCGAGCATACCGAGACCAATCGCGCTGGCATGGAGGCCGCGCTGCGCTGGCTAGAGCGCGATTTTACTGGCCTGCTCTTTGTCAACCTGGTCGAATTCGACCAGCTCTGGGGCCACCGACGCGATAGCCAGGGCTATGCTCAGGCCCTGCGCGAGGTCGACCGCTGGTTCGGCGTCGTGCGTCAGCGCCTCCAGCCGGGCGACGCCATCTTCTTCACCGGCGACCACGGCGTTGATCCGACCTATCGCGGTACCGACCATACGCGCGAACAGGTACCGCTGCTGGCCTATGGACCAGCCGTGCGCCCCGGCCTCGACCTGGGGGTGCGCGCCACCTTCGCCGATTTAGGACAGACCATCGCTCAGGCCTTCGGCGTTGAGCCGCTGGCCGCCGGCACCAGCTTTGCACAGGAACTGGGACTGCTATGACCGATCGACAACTGCGTAACGATTCCTATCCGCTACTGCATGGGGAGCGCGTCTATCTGCGCCGCCCACAGCAGAGCGACGCTCCCCTGGTCTTCGCCTGGGAGCGCGATGACGAGGTGTGGCGCTACGACCCCCATCGGCCCTACTCGGAGACCCTGGAGGAGTTTTTGCCGATCTTCGAGCGCAATTACGTGATAGGCAATGGACGCCAGTTCTGGTTTATCATAGAGGACGAGCATCACGTTCCTATCGGCACCATCACCTACTTCAATCTGGACTATCGCCTGCGTCAGGCCGAGATCGGCCTCGGCCTCGGCGAGAAGAGCCGCTGGGGCCAGGGCTACGGCCCGGAGGCCATCCGTACGCTGGTTCGCTATCTCTTCGAGACGCTCGGCCTGGTGCGCGTCTACGCCGAAACAGCCCAGGCCAATCAACCGGCCAGACGAGCCTTTGCTAAGGCCGGCTTCACGGAGGTCGGCCAGATCTTCGATCCGCGCAGCACCGGGGCCCCCTGGGTGCTGCTGGAAATTGTCAAAACAGAGGAAAACGCTGCCTCATGAGTACAACACCGACTTCTCAGAGACCAGTAGATCCAGGCATCTTTAAAGCGTACGACGTGCGCGGGATCTATGGCCGCGATCTGACCGACGAGGCGGCCTACATCATCGGACGAGCTGCCGCCCTCTATCTGGCGGTGCCGGAGATCGCCGTTGGGCGCGATATGCGCCTCTCGTCGCCGGCCCTGGCCGCGGCCTTGATGCGTGGCATTACCGACCAGGGCGTCAATGCCATCGACCTGGGGCTGACCACCACTGACGAACTCTACTTCGCCGTGGGCAAGTTCAACTATCCCGCGGGCGTGATGATCACCGCCTCTCATAACCCAGGCGAGTACAATGGCATGAAATTCTGTCGCGCCCAGGCGGCCCCGATCAGCCTGGATAGCGGTCTGGCCGAGATCCGCGATCTGGCGCTGCGCGGCCAGTTCCCTGAGCCGGAGCGCAAGGGCCAGGTCATCCAGCGCGACGTGACCGATGACTATGTGGCGCACGCCCTCTCTTTCATCGACGTGAGCAAGATCAGGCCGCTTAAGGTGGTCATCGACGCCGGCAATGGCATGGCGGGCATGATCATGCCTCGCGTCTTCCAGCATCTGCCTTGCGAGCTGATCCCGCTCTACTTCGAGCTGGATGGCCACTTCCCGAACCATCCAGCCAGTCCAATTGAGCCGGAAAACATGGTCGATGTGCAGCGCAAGGTCCGCGAGGTAGGGGCCGATCTGGGCGCGGCCTTCGATGGCGATGCCGATCGCATGTTCCCCGTCGACGAGCAGGGCAACGTCATCGACGGCTCAATGGTGACCGCCCTGGTAGCGCAAAGTCTCCTGCGTAAGCATCCCGGATCGACCATTCTCTACAACCTGATTGTCTCACGTAGCGTGCCCGAGTTGATCGAGCGCCTGGGTGGAAAAGCCGTGCGCACGCGCGTGGGGCATTCCTACATCAAGGCTCAGATGCGCGAGCTGAACGCCATTTTCGGCGGTGAGCACTCGGGCCATTTCTACTTCCGCGACAACTGGTTCGCCGATTCCGGCTTGATCGCTTTCCTGCTGCTGCTCGAACTGGTCTCAATCGAGAATAAGCCGCTCTCGGAGCTGATTCGGCCACTCAATACGCGCGTGCGCAGCGGAGAGATCAACAGCCGCGTCAGCGATGTCCAGGCGAAGCTAGAGGCCCTGGTCGAGCGCTATGGCCCACAGGCGCGCTCGGTCGATCGGCTCGACGGCATCACGCTCGATTTCGGCGACTGGTGGTTCAATGTGCGGCCTTCAAATACGGAGCCGCTCCTGCGCTTGAATGTGGAGGCCAATACGCGCGAGCTGATGGAGGCCAAGCGCGATGAGCTGCTGGCCTTTATCCGCTCCTAAAGGCCGCTGACGAGTCAGGGCCAGCCTGACATAAACGCAGAGGAGAGGCCGATGAGGATGGCCCTCTT
>NZ_JADGIA010000128.1 GCF_019683635.1 Thermogemmatispora sp.
AAGGATGAGCGTTTCAAAACGTCGGAGCAACCTATGTACTCGCGAAAACAGCGTCCTGTGGTCCGTTCACCACTTTCTCCTCTCGAAATAGGGATCGAGGTCGTTGCCCTGGCCAGTATTGCCTTGAGCATTTATCTGGCAGTGGATGCCTGGACTATATTGCCGGCGCGCATCCCTGGTCATTTCAACCTCGCAGGTCAACCTGATGCCTATTCTAACAAATCCGATCTTCTCTTCTACCCCATTTTCTCATCTATTGCCTATATTTTAATGACTCTCTTGTCACGTATCCCACAGTTTTTCAATTATCCCTGGGCCATTACCGAAGAGAACGCAGCCCGGCAGTATCGCTTAGCACGAGGGCTGATCAACTGGCTCAAACTCTTGCTGATCTGGATACTGCTCTATGCCGAATGGCTTACGATACAGGTGGCGACGAAACAAGCGACGGGTCCCGGCGCGCTGGGTTTCATCGGTCTGGTGCTCTGCATGCTGCTCTCAACCGCTGCATATATCGTAGTGGCCAGGCGCGCACGGTAGACTGCCAAGCATGGCATAAGAGCCAACCATCTCACAGCTAAAGCCTGGGGTCCCCGACGCCGGAGAAAGATTGGAGGAACGCACGGCGAAGCATTCCACTCATGTCAAAGAACGGACTATCATTTGTTTATCCAGCTATGCGCCTCGCATGAATACCCGCCTGGATGATGGGTATAGTTGAAAGAAAGAGCACCGGGATGATGATCCAGAGGAAGGCCAGGGTTGTATTGTCCCCAAAGGGAATAAAGAAAGCAATGAACCCAATAACCACCAGCAGACTGGAACAGAGGACCATCCATCTCGCTCCGTAGCGATTGATTTCACGCCACTGTTCAGCTGAGGTAAAGGCTCGTCTGAAGCGAAAGCCGTAGAACGCGTTGCGCTGAGTGTTACTGAGCAACAATGGCAGGCTCAAGGCAATCAGGGAAACGCCTCCCGCGACATCGATAATGCCAGCTAAGAGATTCAGTGCATTCATTGGCAACTAGCTCCTCACGTCGCTGCTACGATCAGAACTACGTCTTAGAACCAGATCTAAAAGGAGTATAAAGCCCACTTTCAGCAGCCACAAGGTGGAAAAGGTGAAAGATTCTCTGCATACTTTCTCCCATCTTTTTCTTAAGGCTCTCTACGTAGCACAGCAGTCATAGGTACTCAAGCTAGAAACTTGCGCAATCCTGATAGTCTCTGTATACTAATCTCAGTAGAGTGTTTAGCCTCTGGGAATATAGGCCGGCACCAAGAGCGAAAACGAGAGCAGGGGAAGCCTCAACGAGAGGCAGTGGAGGATGACGGCAGCGAAGCGCATAGTTGGCGGGCCGTCTGGGCGAGGGTCTTGCTGGTAGAGCTGCAAGCTTCGCTCTGGATGAGCATTACCGCTCCAGCACTGCGCCCCCGAAAGCTGCCAGGAGCTTGCTTTCTGGCATGAGCGACCTCCCTCTCCGCGCTGTCCCTTGCGAGATTCCTCGTTCCTGTTGCTCAGAGCCGATCTAGCAACAGTTCGCTTCTCTTGCCGCAATCTACGTACCCATGCTGACAAAAGATATGCCTGCAGGGCAGGCCATTGCTCGCAGGTATCTCTCTTTTTCATCAGCAGGAAGACACCGCGGCACCACCCCTGGCAGATGAGATGCGCCAGACAGTCGGGCAAGCAGCCGAGAGAGGCCATCATTCCACCGGGGCAGGTGTTCATGCCGCACAAGCGACAATCGAATACGGGCTTGCTGATAGCTGTCCCGCGTTGAGCGAACGTAGTACAGAGGAAGCGGCCAACAGCGATCCGATGATTGGTGAGAGTTCGGAAGGATACGCCCTTTGGAACGCCTTCGTGAGCGGCTGGCCGAAGAAAGTTCGTGATGTGCTTAAGAGTGAGCGAATCCTGGCTCAGGATAGGGAGGAAAGCGGGAGCACATCACGGGCAAGTAGGATCAGGTGGGTGGTTCCCACGCAGCGCAATAACCGTAAAGAGCGGTCACCGTGCATGCTCCTCACAGCGGTGTGAGCGGCATCCAACAGGAGAGAGCCGGGTCTCCTCCCCTCCTCTCTCCGGCGCTAGGCAGCGGCTGGTGACAATAAGGGTGGCACCACGGGTGTAGGTGCAAGCGAGTCCTCAATCTCATCTCGTCTTTGCCTACTCTCGTCCCTTCAGGTTTCCAGGACAGGAAGGGGCGAGGGTTTTTTGATGCCTGCTCGCTCCTTCTCGACACGTTTTCCTTGACCTTGAAGGAGTGTGGCACGATGACAACCAGCAATCAGGAACAGCAGACTAGCAAGCAGAGTGCTCTCGCGATTGCCCTGCAGAAGATCGAGACGGTGGAGGTGCCCCAGGGGAAGAGCATCGCCCTGGCTTACTCCGGCGGCCTCGATTCGTCGCTCTGCGTCAAGCTCTCCCAGCTCAAGTACAAGGCGCGAGCCTTGTATGCCATCAACGTTGATGTTGGTCAGGGGCAAGAGGAGATCGAGATGGCGGTGCGACGCGCGGTTCAGCTGGGTATTCAGCCGATTACCATCGATGCCAGGAAGGAATTCACCGAGCAGTGGCTGACAAAGGCCATCCAGGCCAACTCGGACTACAACGGCTATCCCGTCTCGACCTCGATGACGCGCCAGTTGATCGCCGCCAAGGTGGCCCAGAAGGCTCTGGAGCTGGGCTGCGATGCCCTGATGGAGGGTTCCAGCGGCAAAGGCAATGACCAGTACCGCATGCATAACGTCTTTAGCCTCTTCGCTCCCGGCCTGGCGATCTTTGTGCCAGTGCGCGATTTCGACCTGACGCGCAGCGAGGAGGGGCTGCTGATGGAGCACTACGGCGTTCCGATCGAGGAGATCATTGTCGGCGGCGATGACAAGACAATGTGGTGCCGTTCGATCGCCAGCGGTGGTATCGATCTGGATACCGAGCTGCCCGATTCGATCTGGATGTGGCTGACTCCCCCTCAAAAGGCGCCCGATAAGCCAACGACAATCAAGCTGACCTGGCGCAACGGCCTGCCGGTCGCCCTGGATGGCCAGGAGATGCCGCTCGACGAGATGATCGAGCAGTTGAATGTGATCGGAGGGGCCAATGGGATCGGCAAGATCGACATCTTCGAGGATGGCATCATGGGCCTCAAGTCCCGTGAGATCTATGAGGCTCCCGCGGCAACTATTCTGCTGAAGGTCCATCGCGATCTGGAGCAATTCTGTCTGACGAAGGAGGAGATTCAGCTGAAGCGTCCTCTCGACGCTTACTGGGCGCGCATGGTCTATCACGGCGAATGGTTCCATCCTCTGAAGCAGGCCATCGACGCCTTTATCGCTGAGACTCAAAAGGTGGTGAATGGCGAGTACACGCTCCAGCTCTATAAGGGGAACGCTGATATTGTGGCGCGCAAGGCGGAGGGGGGTCTCTTCTTCCCCGATGTGCGCTCTATTAAGAGCGCCAGCTTCAATCAGAAGGAGTGCGCGGCTGTGGCCCACATCCGCGGTCTGCCTTATGAGCTGATCTCGCGCCGCAACAAGAATCTGGGGTTAAGCCCAGTGGGAGAGGTCTAAGCAATGCCCAAGCTTTGGCAGAAAACGTACCGCGTGAATGAGCAGGTCGAGCGCTTCGAGGCAGCGCAGAATAGCGCTCTCGATACCCGCCTGGTGCGCCATGATGTCTGGGGTTCGCTGGCACATGCGGCTATGCTCACCAAGATCGGCGTGCTGACAGAGGACGAGCACAGGGCCTTGAAAGAGGCCCTGTGTGACATCCTCCAGCTGGCCGAAAAGGGACAGTTTACCATTACGCCCAGCGATGAAGATGTCCATACGCGCGTCGAGAATTATCTGGCTGAGGTGGCCGGGGCCGCAGGCAAGAAGATTCACATGGCGCGCTCGCGCAATGATCAGGTGCTGGTTGATCTGCGCCTCTACGCTAAGGAGCAGCTACAGGGGCTTGCCAGCTCCCTGCTGACGCTGGTGGAAACGCTCTGGCGCTTCGCCAGCGCCCATACCGATGTGCCGATGCCCGGCTATACCCATATGCAGCGGGCCATGCTCTCATCGGTGGGGCTGTGGGCCGGCGCCTTCGCTGAAGCCCTGCTCGACGATGAGCAGCTGCTGAGCGCCGCCTACAGCCTGAACGATCAGTCACCGCTCGGTTCCGCCGCCGGCTACGGGGTGCCGATTGCCATCGATCGCCAGTATACCGCTGAGCTGCTGGGCTTCGCCCGTGTGCAGAATAATGTGGTATATGTGCAGAATAGTCGCGGCAAGGTAGAGGCAGCCATTGTACAGGCCCTGGCCCAGGTCATGCTGGACCTGAGCAAGCTGGCTCAAGATATCCTCCTTTTCACGACGGCGGAATACAACTTCTTCCATGTGCCCCAGGAGCTATGTACAGGCAGCAGCATTATGCCACAAAAGCGTAATCTGGGCGTGATGGAGCTGGTCCGCGCTCGCACGCAGACGGTGCTGGCTCTTCAGCAGCAGATTCTCGGCATTGTCAGCGGTCTTCCTTCTGGCTACAATATGGACTATCAGGAGACCAAGCGCCCCTTTATGGAAGCGCTGGATGTGGTGCGTGAGTGTCTGGAGATCTGTACACTAGTGGTGGGATCGTTGGAGGTGAATGTCGACCGCCTGGTCGCCGCCTGTACGTTCGAACTCTTCGCTACCGATCGCGCCTACGAGCTGACGCGCACCGCCAACCTGCCGTTTCGCGACGCCTATCGGATTGTGGGTGCTGAGGTAACAGCTCAGCTTGATCGCCATGAGCCGCTGCCAACGGAGAGCCGTGAGCAGCTGGTCGAGCGTCTCCAGAAGCGCAATCACCTGGGCGGAGCCGGTAACCTCGGTCTGGAGCAAGTGGCCCAGCGGCTGGCCGCCGTACGGTCAATCTGGCAGGAACGCGCTGCCACCTTTGAAACAGCGATCCGGCGCCTGATAGGCCCAGGGCAGGATGATCCGGGCGGCCAGAACAGCCCCACGTCGGCGTCGGACGGGATTCAGTCTGAGCATGGGAGGGCTTAAGCTGATGGCTACTGCGGTTCTCGCCTATTCCGGCGGTCTGGATACCTCTGTGGCAATCCGCTGGATTAAGGAGAAATATGATCTGGATGTGATCGCGCTGACGATCGATGTCGGCAACGATCGCGATCTGCAAAGTATTGCACGCCGCGCGGAGCAGATTGGGGCCGTGAAGGCGATCGTGGTGGACGCACGAGCCGACTTTGTGCGCTATTTTGTCTGGCCCGCTCTGCAGGCCGGCGCTATTTATGAAGGCCAGTACCCGCTGGCAACTGCTCTGGCCCGTCCTTTAATTGCTCGTCTGCTGGTGGAGGTAGCCCGTGCCGAGGGCGCAGTCGCCGTGGCACACGGCTGTACTGGCAAGGGCAACGACCAGGTGCGTTTCGATGTCTCGATCGCGACATTAGCCCCCGATCTGAAGATTATCGCCCCCGTGCGTGAGTGGAGCATGACGCGCGACAGCGAGATCGCTTACGCCGCCGAGCACAATATCCCCATTCCGGTGACGAACGCCAGCCCCTACTCGATCGACCAGAATCTCTGGGGCCGCAGCATCGAGTGCGGGACCCTGGAAGATCCCTGGGAGGAGCCGCCAGAGGATGTCTACGCCTGGACAACCAGCCCCTGGCTCTTCGGGCGCCCGGGCGGTCCGCCCATCCCCGAGCCAACCTATATCGAGTTGACCTTTGAGCGTGGCATCCCGGTGGCCCTCAATGGCGAGGAGATCGATGGGGTGACCTTGATCGAGACGCTCAATCCTTTGGCCGGCAAGTACGGGATCGGGCGCATCGACCATGTTGAGAATCGTCTGGTGGGCATTAAGTCGCGCGAGATCTACGAAGCTCCCGCCGCGGTGGTCCTGCACGCAGCGCATAAGGCCCTGGAGAGCCTGACCCTTAGCCGCGACCAGCTGCGCTTCAAGGAGTTGGTTTCTGCTGAATATGCGCGCCTGATCTACAACGGGCAGTGGTACAGCGCCCTGCATCAGGATCTGGCGGCCTACGTGCAGAGCACGCAGCGCTTTGTGAGCGGCAAGGTGCGCGTGAAGTTGGCGCCGGGCCAGTTTGCTGTGGTCGGACGCCAGTCCGAGCATTCGCTCTATAGCCACAGCCTGGCGACCTACGATACGGGCGATCAGTTCGATCATAACGCCGCTGTGGGCTTTATTAAGCTGTGGGGACTCCCACTGCAGACCCAGGCCCAGGCCCAGCTTCTCCCCTCACTCGGGATCGAGGGGAACTTGCTGAAAGGGGTGGAGGGCAACCTTCTGGAGAAAGGGCCTGCTCCTTCTTCCTCAGAAGGATAGGGCTGAGTTCACGCAGAGAGCCAGCCGGTGCGGCCAGCAATGCCCTTTAGCTATTGCTGGCCGCCTGCCCTGGTTCTTTCTCTCCGGCGCTGGCTTCTGGCCCGTTGCCCCGGCTGGCTGCCACAACCTCTCCGCGAGACGAGCACGCTAGGGAGTACTGAGGGCCGCCCGTACGCCAGGGATAACCTCGGCGGCGAAGCGCTGGACCTGACGCAGACGGTCCTCAAGCGGCCAGTAGATAAAGGTATCCAGCCCCACTTCGCGCGCCAGACGTGTTAGCTCTGCAATCCAATCCTGGACGCCGCCGCGGAAGGTGCCACGCTCCCAGCCAGGGCCACTATCGGTGATCTGGCCAATGATATTGTAGATGCGCCGAATAGCTTGCGGCGAGCGTCCTGCCTGCTGGGCAGCCTCGTCGATCTGACGCTGCATGTCTGGCAGTTGCTCGGGGGCGGCATAGGTGCTACTGGGAATCCAGCCATCGGCCAGACGCCCGGTCAGACGCAGCATGCGCGGACGATAAGCACCAAGCCAGATGCCGATTGCATGGGCCGGAGGCGGACCGGGGCGCGTTCCCAGGGCGCTGTAGTAGCGCCCCTGAAAGTGAAGGCTGCGCTCGCCGCTCCAGAAGCGGCGTATGAGCTGCACTGCTTCCTCCAAAGCCGCGACTGCTTCGCCGGCGCTGCGCCGAGGTCCCCCCATAGCGACGATGCCGTCGGCGAAGGCACCAGCTCCCAATCCCAGCTCAAGACGACCGCCGCTGAGGACGTCAAGGGTGGCCACGGCTTTGGCCAGCATCAGCGGGGGACGCAGCGGCAGATTGGCCACGTTGGGGAAGAAGCGTACACGCTGCGTGGCCTGCGCCAGAGTGGCAATGAGTGTCCAGGTGTCGAGGAAGCCAGCGTTGTAAGGGTGATCTTGAATGCCTATAAGGTCAAACCCGGCCTCCTCCACAGCACGCGTGAGTTCCAGGGGCCAGCGCGGATCATCCGCCGTAGGATCGACATTTGCCCCGAAGAGGATAGAGGGCCGCTCACTCTTGGGCGCTTCCATAAACCTCGCTCCTCACACACTCATTCATTCACTTGTTTGTTTGCTCGCTTGCCAATTGCTCAACGCAACGGGCACAATCAGCGTCCTATTACAGGGCCGCTGTCAACGGTGGCACTCAGGCGGTTCCGGTACCTGGACGGAAGCGTGGTAACACCTGACGCGCGAGCAGTTCGACGGTTTGCAGATCCTCTAGCTCCCAGCTTCCCAGCATAAAGGAGGTGACGCCCAGGTCGATGTAGGCCTGGATCTGCTCCGCAATCTGGTCCGGAGTACCCAGCAGCCCCCGGCCTTGCAGTCTGGCCGCCTCTTGTGGAGATGGAACACAGATGCAGCGTCCGAACCAGCTCCGCTCAATCCGGCTGGGGTCGCGCCCGAGTTGCTGACAGGCACGCTCGAAGGTTGCTAGCCGCTCCCGATAGGCTTCGGGCTTGACCCAGGCAGCATTCCAGCCATCAGCATAACGGGCCACGATCTGGAGCAGGCGCGGGCCAAGGCCACCGACGATGATGGGAGGTACTGGCTCCGGTTTTGGCTCACAATAGGCGCTGTGGACGCGATAATGGCGCCCCTCAAAGGTCGCTTGCTCCTGGCTCCAGAGCGCTCTGACAATCTGCAGGGCCTCTTCGAGTTGCTCGATGCGGGTCCGTGGCTCGGGGAAAGGATAGTTGTAGGCGCGATACTCTTCCTCATGCCAGCCGGCGCCGATCCCCAGCAGGAAACGCCCCCCACTGAGATACTGCAAGGTAGCACCCATCTTGGCCAGCAGAGCCGGATTGCGAAAGGATTGACAGAGGACCATGTGACCAATGCGATACTGCGGGTAAAGCGCGGCAAGATAGGTCAGCGCCGTCCAACCCTCTAGAACGGGCGAATGGCCAAACTGCAGATGATCGGTGAACCACAGGGAGTCAATCTGTTCGCCCACCAGAGCAATCTGCTCCCGCGTGATTTCCAGAAAGCGACTCGGCTCCATGCCGCGTGTCGGCCCGGCATTGAGAACCCAGCCAAAGTGTACTGCTGTCATCATAGCTCGCTTTCGCCTTTGTCCTGACCGTTTGTCTCCATTGTATCCCTCGGGCAGAACCATGACAAGGCAGCCCTGGCTACAGCTATAGCCTATCTCTCAGGCCGACTATCAGGCAGGCGGAGAATCATACGAACAGATAGAGAGGCAATCAGAGAAAGACAGCCGCCATAGCCCGTGAAGCCGCCTGAGAGCGAAAGTCCTCCTTGAGTAACAGAGCTGCATGGGGTATAGTATACGGAACATCATCACGGCACTTTATAAGGGTGAACATCGACAATGCTGGTGTTTGAAACGATCCGCCGACGGCGCAGCATCAGCAAGATGAGTGAGCGCCGTCCGACGCGGGCCCAGATCGAGCGCATGCTGGAGGCGGCCACACACGCCCCCAATCACCATAGAGTCGAACCCTGGAAATTCATCATCTTTAGCGGCGCTGCCCGCCAGGAGTTGGGAGAGGCAATGGCTCAGGCCCTGGCCCTACGCCTGGGTCAGGGCAAGGATGAAAAGACTCGGGCTTTGATCGAGAAGGAGCGTCAGAAGCCCTTGCGTGCCCCAGTGGTTATCGTGGTAGCCGCCGAGGCTCCCCAGCGTCCCGAGGTACGTGCCATTGAAAATATCGAGGCGGTGGCCGCCGCCGTTCAGAATATGCTGCTGACCGCCGAGGAGCAGGGCCTGGCCACGATGTGGCGCACTGGCGAAGCGGCCTATGACCCACAGGTCAAAGCCTGGCTCGGCCTGGCTCCCGAAGATGAGATTGTGGCCTTTCTCTATGTCGGCTATCCGGCCCTCTCGCCACCAGCGCGGATTCCAACCGATTATCGAAACAAGACACGCTGGCAGGGTGATCTGGAGTAGGAGCACGCTTCAGCCCCAAGGGGAAGATAAGCAGCCAAGAGATCATATGGAAATAACTGTGCTTTCTAAAAGAAAGGACACGGACAGAATTTTGTTCTTTTTATCCTAAAAAGCATATATTACATACTCGAAGGCGCCGGTTGGGACCGGGGGGAAGAGACCGACGACCTGACGCTGGCTCGGCCTCACCCAGGCCAGTGATCTCTCACACTTACCTGGCGATCAGATCGCCCTTAGTCTGTCCCACGTCCGGCGCCTTTGCTTTGCGTTCATCAACCCTTGCCGGTCCAGCGAGCCTTAGCTCCAGCTCATCCCGCAGCCATCGATCTGCAATTCCTCAATTACCAGGTCTTGCTCGCATAGGTGTAAGAGCAGCGTATAGCGTCCAGGAGACACGGCGGGAAAGGTCAGCTTTCCCCGGCTGTCGATCTCGGCTGTCAGCCGAGGCAGATCAGCGCTGGTCACGGATCGCCCGACTTGCTTCCTCTGCGGCTTCTTTAGCGGCTGTAGCTCTGCTTGCCAACCCGCGAAAGCCGACCCATCCAGCGCAGAATTGGCGCAACTGAGCAGACCGTACAGTACGTAATGCCCTGGGGTTGAAGACAAGATATGCAGTGCCAGTTCAAATTCTTCACCGTGGTAGTACCGCGGCCATGTCGCGGATGGGCCCCCATCATACAACACAAGCCGAGTCTGACGCCTGGTGTGGGGTGTCGCCAGGCGGAGGCAAGAAGGCGCCGACGCCGCGGGTACCAGCGGATCAGCCATGAAGCGCCTGGTGACAGCCACTTCTTCGGCGCAGAGCGGGCACTCTTGCACGTGAGCCGCAATCTGACGCTGGTCCTCTACGCTGAGGAGGCCAGCGCAGTAGAAGCTGAGACACAGACCGTCAGGGCATTGACTACGATAGAGTTGTGCCAGTAAGTGGCTATAGAGCGCCTGAAACTGCATAAGGCGCCGTTGGCAAATCATGCATGCGTGTAAGTGTCGCACCACCTCGGGGGCCAGGCCCTCATCGCCGAAGGCCAGCATAGCCAGCTCCTCAGTTCCCGGGGCAAACTGATCTTTGCAATCCATCGTTTGTTTCCTTCACCTGGCAGCACGGCATGGAACGATGCCTAAACGCAGGCTGGTTCTTCCTCCTTCTGAGGATACTCCTTTCGCTAAATCAACGTTTCAGGTGCGGCTTTTTACACACGGCGTTCTTCAGCTTCTTTCCAGCTTCCTTCTCTTCTGCCGCACCACATTGCTCTCGGAGTCACAAACCCCATCCTGCTATGCATAGGTATGCTATGCCAGGTCAGGCCACCGCTCAGAAGGACTGCTAACGCACGCTGAGCCGCCAACGTAGCTGATCAGCATGACGAACGAGACGTTCCACAATATTACGCCTTAAGCGATAAACCTCCTGGATACTGCGAAATTCCTGCGAGCAGTAGTGAACAACCTCACGTGGCTTCAGGCCGCAATGAAAGAGCAGATAGGCGAGATATTGCTCTCGCCGTTGAGGCAGCAGACTCTTGAGTATCTCCCAAAGCTCGCCACCGTCATCTCTGTCCTCGCTCACTGGCGCTCCTTCGTAGCCCGGCACCGAGAGAGAAGCCTCGCGCGGTCGGGCATACATACGCAAAGTGTCCATGATGGCCCCGTTGAGGCTCGCCCGCAGATAGCTCAGGGCCGCCGCCAGGGAAGTAAACTGGAAGTCTTGCTTGAAGGCTGTCGCCTGCCAGAACCGCTCAAAAGCCTGGGCAACATAGTTCTCTTCGCTATCCAGACGCATGGCAATCTCTCGCTTAGGATGCCGGCGCAGCCAACAGCGGACAAGATCGGAGAACTGGTCTTGAAGCAGCGCCCAGGCCTGTTGATCACCTTCCAGAATGGCACGCTGGAAGATCTCCAGTCCATAGCGCTCTTCCTCGTGCCTTTGCTCGGCTGCTCTCTCGTTCATCGCTTCGGCTCCCCCGGCGTCAACCTCGGTCGGCAGGGCCAGCTCCAGGACACTTGAGAATTGTTCAGTCTGCATGCCCATCGCTCTCAACCTGCTTTCTTCCTTCAATGCCTTCGCTTACACGGAGATAGTCTTGTTCCTCTGCTCGTTGGCAGGACACTAAGACATCCATATTCAGGTAGACGCTATTGACAGGCTGATCTCCAATTTTTCATTCGTATAAGTCCAGATTATGTGTTTATAACGACAGCTCTCCCGCCGCCCACCCGGCTCGGCAGGCGTCAAGGACAGCTTTGGAACGATGCGCTGGGCGACCGGGCTTCCCCCTGGACCCAGTCTGTCGACATTGCTCATAGCGGAGACCACTCCTTGACAGGATTCAGCTGCCTGAAGGGCCTGAACTCTGCTATAGAAGCGGTTTGAAGCTCTTGTGGCTCCTTTAAAAAACAGCTATACTATCGTATAGAGAGTGTACGGTCCCTTCTCAGGACAGGCTATGTCGCAGCTAACCAGCTCAGTGTGAACTACTCCACAAATTCAATGGCGGGGTGAGAGCAGAGACATGCGAGTAGCGCCGACGAGGAAGGAACCGCAGCAGGCGCTGTCTTCTTAGTCGACTGTCTGTCTGTCTGCCACTTTCCACACAGGTCAGGTACGGCGCGCACGGACATGGCTGAGCAATGAGTGATCAGGCAATGACGGCGTTCAACAAGCGTTGATTTCTTCTACAGTGGTCTCCTGCCACACAAACAGCTAGCGACAAAAGCGTCTCACCCGGTCAGAAAGCTGGTCACCGGGAGGAGCCAGGAAGCAGTCAAACAAGCAAGGAAAAGAAGAGGGACTACCGGCTAAGGTGGAGGGGATGCGAGCGCCGCGCGAAGGAGAGAGGATGAGGGTATGTGTTATCACATCAGGCAGGCAGCAGAACAGCAGGCAGGCGAATCAGTCAGTAACGAGCTGACGAGCCAACCGCGGTGCCAGGCGCTCTCCGCCCCATGTCCTCGGATAGAGAATTTCTCTGGTGAGATAGGCAGTACACAGTACCACAATACGAGCCCAGCCCAACGCTGGATGTCCGGGCCACTGATCCCCGCTGAGTGAGAAACCGAACCCAGAAGATGGGATAGCCATCTTCGGGTGACCTTCGGGAGTACAGTAGCCATGAACAGGCATATCTTGCTTGGTATCGATCCCGCAATCTCTCCGGCCACCAGGCAGGCGATCACGAAAGTCAGAGAGCTGGTTGAGCAGGCTCCCGCCTTTCACGTGATTCTCCTGACGGTCATTCCTATCCCCTATACCGCTTCTCCCTCTCTTGGCATGTATGTTGGCCAGATCCAGCCCCTACCGATCACCGCCGAACAGCGCCGCGAAGCCGAGGAGGTGCTCAAGCGCGCCCGACTGGAATTCCAAAAATATACCATCTCCTCTGAACGTATCGAGATGATGATCCGCGTCGGTGAGCCAGCGGGAGAGATCGTTAGGGCTGCGCGTGAGCTGGGCGTCGACCTGATCGTCGTCGGAAGCCGCGGCGAGGGTTTTCGTCACAAGCTGCGGCGCTTGCTCGTCGGTAGCATCTCCCGCCGTGTCTTAGCGCTTGCTCCCTGCCCGGTGATGATCGTGATGGCTCCGCCGATCACCCGGCCAGGCGATCTGGTCGCCTGGTATCGTAAGGCCCTGACTGCTTACCTGGAGGAGCACACTGGCGCTCTAGCTGTTTTTACTCCTCAGGAGGTCGCCACTATGTTTCTGCCGGCCAACAAGAAGAAGGCCGGTAGGAAGGAGGTTGCCGCGGCCACGCTTGCGCTTGAACATCTCGTCAATAGTGGCAGGCTCTGCCGTCACGAGGTGCAAGGCCAACTGCGCTATGTCAATGACTAAGCCTGGCAGCTCGCTACCTGCCTCTTCCGGTACTGGCCTCGACCTACTCCGGGCCTGCCCAGCTTCCTGCGACCCTACTCTACTCTACAAGGTGCATCAGCAGGCGCTCCGGGCACTGTGGACCGGCTCCCTCGCCGCTGATCCACAGTGCCCTGTTTTTCTGCGCTCAGCCTTGGCAGGAGGGCATTAGCGGCTCAACCCGTCGAGCTGGGCCTGCAGAGCCTCTGGTGTTGTCACCGGCGCCTGACAGGCAAAATGCTGGCAGACGTACGCTGTTGCCCGTCCATTCTGCTGGGGCCGTTCCGCCAGGAGCGGGATGAGAGCGGCGGCACGCGCCTGCGTGGCACCTGGTGCCACACAGGCGAGGACACTGTTGGGTCGATAACGACGGTTGACCACAGCCAGCAGAGCAGTTGTCTCTTCAGCCTGCGGGTCGCCGATGATGGCGATCTCACGCTCAGGCGAGAGGGCAAAGTCAAGCGCTCCCAGCAGATGGCCGAAAGCGTGTGGATGCTGCGTCATGATATCAGCCAGGGCTTGCAGATAGCTTTCGGCCACCTGGCGATAGCGCTCCTCGCCGGTGAAGGCCGCCAGACGCAGCAGAACCTCGGCGGCGACACTGTTGCCCGCCGGCGTGGCATTGTCCATAATCTCTTTGGGCCGGCTGATCAGCGCCTCCTGATCGCTGCCGGTGTCGAAGAAGCCGCCGTTCTCGTTATCGGCAAAGAGGCGCAGGGCTTCCTCCATCAGGCTGCGCGCTTCACTGAACCAGCGCAGCTCGAAGCTGGCTTCGTAGAGAGCCAGCAGGCCATCCGCCAGAAAGGCGTAGTCCTCCAGATAGCCAGCCAGATGGGCCCGCCCATCCTTCCAGGTACGCTGTAGGCGCCCATCTTTGCGCAGCGTCGTTAGCAGAAAGTCGGCGTTGCGCTCGGCTACGCGCAGGTAATCGCCGCGCCCGAGATAGCGCGCGGCCTCGGCGAAGCTGCGCAGCATCAGCCCATTCCAGGCCGTCAGGATCTTCTCATCGCGTCCCGGCTTGACGCGCTGCTCCCGGGCCGCCAAGAGCAGCGCGCGGCCCTTCTCCAGAGCCTGCTCCAGGCGCTCTCGACTGACCCCCAGACGCTCAGCCACCCGCTGGGGATCAGGCTCGGGCACGTGGAGAATATTCTTGCCTTCAAAGTTGCCGCGCGGGGTTACGCCATACCAGGCCATGAACAGCTCCCCTTCCTCGCCAGGCAGCAGGCGGGCAATCTCCTCGGCCTGCCAGAGATAGAACTTGCCTTCTTCCCCTTCGCTGTCCGCGTCCTGGGTTGAGTAGAAGCCCCCTTCTGGGGCCGTCATCTCGCGCACAACGTAGTCAAGGGTCTCTTCGGCAATGCGTCGGTAGAAGGGGTTGCCCGTGACCAGGTAGGCATGCAGGTAGAGGCGGCTGAGCAGGGCGTTGTCGTAGAGCATCTTTTCGAAATGGGGAACCAGCCAGCGGGCGTCAACCGAGTAGCGATGAAAGCCGCCGCCAAGCTGGTCGTAGATGCCACCACAGGCCATG
>NZ_JADGIA010000357.1 GCF_019683635.1 Thermogemmatispora sp.
CCCTCCCTGTCGCGCTTGCCCTGTACCATCGATGACAGTACAATAAGGGCAGGGTGTCTAAAGATGTCTGTTCCTGGATAATGGAAATGCTGATCGGAGCAACCGTCACAGCCACCTGACTCTCTGCGGCCTGTCTGTTGGCTCGTCCGCTCGCTCCAGCCTGATCCAGGCCGGGCGGAGGGAAAGAAGAGAGCAGGGGGAAAGGCATGCATCACCTCTCTTCCTTCTGTAGTCAGGAAGCAGCTGTCGGTCTGTGATCAACCAGTCAGTGCTCTAAGGGGAGGCGAGCCATGTACACCAGGCAAGCAACAAGCGACGAAGCGACAGAGATGCTGGTCGAGCAGAAGCTGAACGCCTTCGCACGCCTGCGCCCCGAATTTGAAGCTGCGTTTCTCTTTGTCCAGCAGGTGCAGGGGCAGGAGCGCTTTGCGACCTTCCCTGTCGAGATGACGGTGCGCTATTTCCATGCTCTTTGGATCTGTGAGTGCAAAGACCGACTACTGAGCGTGCCCAAGACCATCGAGCGCTACGAGGGCGAGCGCTGTCTGCAGCTGCTGCGCGGCTGGCAGGAGGGCGAGACCGCCGAAGTGGTTGCTTTCCTGCAACGGCGGCTGGACGCTATGCCTTTTGCTGATCTCACGCGCCAGATCCAGGAGGCTCACCGTCAGGCGCAAGAGGGGTCAAATCTGCTGCTGCTGCGACTCCGTCATGGTCGGGCCGTGCTCCTGAATCGCGTGATGAATCTGCTCCAGGCCCTGGATGCGATCTTCAGTCTGGACGAGGAGACGTTGCGCAGGCAGGTGCGGGAGGCCTGCCGCCGCTATGGCCACGAGCCGGAGCAGATCGAGGCTCAGCTGGCTGAATTGCGTTCGCCGCTCTATGCCTATCTGCCCCATCGTCTGCTGGCCCGCGAGAATATGCTCGTCATGAATCGTCTGGGGGCGGGCGCCTGCACGGGTCAAGAGCGACGTCTCTGGGGTGAAGCCCGACCTCAGACCGAAGGGGGGCCGCGGGCCCACCTCCTCGTTGATGGCTATCGCGATCTCACTTCGACGCGCAATCCTGTGCGCATGAGCCGCGCCATCAGCCAGCTTATCGGCGCCAGTTTGCCGCTGGCCGCAAGCGCCGGCTGAGGCTGAGCCCACTCGCCCGCTCTGCCAATCAAGGCTGAAGCGGCCTGCAGCCAGCCAGCCGCGCTGGTGTGGAGGGGGAGGAGCCGGAACGCACCTGGGCACCTGCCGATTTAGCGGCCCCGCCCGCCTCGACTCCTCTCACCTGCCTCCACCTCGTCCAGCGATTGGAAGATCAGGCCGTCCACCGGCTCATCCTCGCTGAGGCCAGCCTGCGCTGTCTCAGCGCGCGCTCCTGCAGAGGCGGGCCTCGCGCTGGCGAAGGCACTGAGTATGTGCCCGATCAGGGTCAGCAAAAGGCTGTAAAAGATAGTGGTGGCGATAGTGCCGAAGAGGAAAGCCAGCGGTCCCGTGAGGTCAAGCCAGCTCACGCTGCTGCCCGCAATCATCCGCACATACGGAGAACTGTCCGGACTGACGAGGAAGGCCCCACTGCTGCCGGGCGCAAGCCCGAGCTGGATGAGACGCTGATAGGTACTCCAGATCAGGTATACCTCCACTGCGGCAGTGGCCAGCCCAAGAACCATGATCAACCTGGCGGCTAAATGACAGAGCCGCGCGAATTTTCCTTGAGCAAGGAGATCTTTCCACATACGTTGTGCGCTTCCCTTCCCTGTAGGGATGGACAATACTGCCTTCGGAACCGGCGGCTGGCCTGGACTTGAGCAGGCAATCGCTTCATCCTGAACGAGGCTAGCAGCCCCGCCCTGGCCAGCCGGACCGATCTCCTGGCCGCTCACTGTGCTTCTTCGTTCCCTTCTCGCCCGGTTTGGTGCCCTCTTAGCTGTTCCTGCTGACCAACAGCGACGCGCCGCGGCGCCCGTTAGCTGTAGCAGGACGGTTATTAGTATTAGTATAGTACACAGGCCGGGATTGTCGCTTATATAGCCCGCCTGGTCTCCTTGCCTCGCTTCTTCGTCGCCAGCTGGCTGCCGGAAGCCACAGGTCACCCGGTCGCTTTCCTTGACGCGCGCGCTGCCGGATGGTATCATCCTTCCATCAGCCTATACGGATATATATAAGATCTGCAGGGTAGCAACAAACAAAGAAG